>NZ_JBQSXW010000019.1:0-55595 GCF_052378625.1 Brachybacterium sp. AOP25-B2-12
CTCGACACCTCCGAACAGCCCGCCCCCGCACCGCCGAACACACCGCTCCCCCACACCTCCACGTGATGCTCACCGCGCCCAGGCCCCCGACACTCCCTCCTCCGGAATTTCGCGTATACAGTGAAACGAAAATGCGTTTCGGACCCTCGCCCGTCACGCGCAGCGCGCCGCTCCCGGCGCCGCAGCCGTGACCCGGCCCCGCCCGATGCGCATGTTCGACTCCGTCGGCGCCCACCAGTCAGTCCCTGGCGCCCTGAACAACCCGAGGTGAGATGTCCTTCTCCCAGCCGTTCCGCCTTGCCGTCATCGGTGCCGGTCCCGCCGGCATCTACGCCGCCGAGACCCTCGCGCGCCGGCCGGAGGTGAAGTCCGGTGAGCTGACCGTGCAGTGCGACATCTTCGATGCGATGCCCACGCCGTTCGGCCTGATCCGCTACGGCGTGGCTCCGGACCACCCCCGCATCAAGGGGATCATCACGGCGCTGCACCGGATCCTGGGCCGCGGGGACATCCGCTTCATCGGGGACGTCGAGTTCGGCACGGACCTCACCTTCGAGGAGATCCACGAGCGCTACGACGCGGTGATCTTCGCGACCGGCGCCCTCAAGGACGCGGACCTCGACATCCCCGGCATCGATCTCGAGGGCTCCTTCGGCGCCGCCGACTTCGTGGCCTGGTACGACGGCAACCCCGACTACCCCCGCACGTGGCCGCTCACGGCCCAGCACGTCGCGATGGTCGGCAACGGCAATGTGGCGCTCGACGCCGCGCGCATGCTCGCGAAGTCCTCCGACGAGCTGCTGCGCACCGAGATCCCCGCCAACGTCTACGAGGGTCTGCGGTCCGCGGCCACCACGGACGTGCACGTCTACGGCCGCCGCGGCCCCGCCCAGACGAAGTTCTCCCCGCTCGAGGCCCGGGAGCTCGCGCATCCCCACGGCGTGCAGATCGTCCTGGACGAGCGCGACTTCGACCAGATCACGGATGCCGAGTGGGAGGTCATCAAGGCCGACAAGCGCACCGACCAGATCGTGCAGACCTTCGTCGGCTGGCTCGAGGAGCAGAAGCGCCGCGAGGCCGCCGGCGAGGCGCCGGCCGACGCCCACGGCGGGCCGGTCACCCGGCGCCTGCACCTGCACTTCTGGCACAAGCCGGTCGAGGTCCTCGGCGAGGACGGCAAGGTCGTCGGCATGCGCTTCGAGCGCACGAAGCTCGACGACGGCGGCGCCCTCGTGGGCACCGGCGAGACCGTCGACTACGACCTCGAGGCCGTGTACCGCGCGATCGGCTACTTCGGGTCCGCGCTGCCCGGCGTGCCTTTCGACCCCGCCCGCGGCGTGATCCGCAACGAGGCCGGGCGCGTGACCAAGGACGTCGGCACGCCGATCCCCGGCGTCTACGCCAACGGCTGGATCAAGCGCGGACCCGTGGGGCTGATCGGCGCGACCAAGTCCGATGCCGTCGAGACGATCACCTGCCTGCTGGAGGACCTCGCCGAGGACAAGCTGCTGCCCGCCGCGGATCGAGACAACGATTCGGTGCTGCGCCTGCTGGACTCCAAGGGCGTCGAGTACACGACCTGGGACGGCTGGACCGCCCTGGACGCCCACGAGATCGAGGCCGGGTCGCACGAGACCGATGCCGAGGGCCAGCCGCGCCCCCGCATCAAGGTCGTCGAGCGCGAGGACATGGTGCGCGTGGCGCGCGACGGAATGTTCGCCCCCGCCGAGGGCTGATCGCGAGAACATGCATGGAGGGCCTCGACGCACCGGCGTCGGGGCCCTCGTCACGTGCGGGGACCATCGGGTCTGCCTTTAAGCGGGGGACCCGCGGGGTGATCACCGCACGAGGACCAGCAGTCCGCTCCCGCCATCCGGCCATCCCGGCGTCCTCGTGCACCACAGACCACCTCGGAGCGATCGCGGAGACGCCACCCCTACCGCCGGATCCCCGCCAGGAAGTCCGCGATCCGGTCGACCGCATCGGCCAGCATCTCCACCGGCGGCAGCGTCACCAGTCGGAAGTGGTCGGGCTCGGGATAGTTGAAGCCCGTCCCGTGCGTGACCAGGAGCTTCTTGGAGCGCAGCAGGTCGTAGGCGAACTGCTCGTCGTTCTCGATCGCGTACATCTCGCGGTCCAGCCGCGGGAACATGTACAGCGCACCCTGGGCCTTCTCGACATGCACGCCGGGAATGGCCGACAGCCCCTCGTAGGCGACGTCGCGCTGTTCGAGCAGGCGACCGCCGTGGTGCACGAGCCCCTTGATGCTCTGGCGTCCGCCGAGCGCGGTGGCCACGACGTGCTGGGCCGGCACGTTGGGGCACAGCCGCATGTTCGAGAGCACGTCGAGGCCCTCGATGAAGCTCGCGGCGTCCTCCTTGGGGCCGTAGAGCGCCATCCATCCGGCACGGAACCCCGCCACCCGGTACGCCTTGGACAGCCCGTTGTAGGTGATGGTCAGCAGATCCGGGGCGAGCGACGCGATGGGCGTGTGGACGGCGTCGTCGTAGAGGATCTTGTCGTAGATCTCGTCGGACAGGATCAGCAGGTCGTGCTTGCGGGCGACCTCGACGATCTCCCGCAGCACCGACTCGGGGTAGACGGCCCCGGTGGGGTTGTTGGGGTTGATGACGACGATCGCCTTGGTGCGGGTGGTGACCTTGTCCGCGAGGTCCGTGATGTCGGGCCACCAGCGGTTCTCCTCGTCGCACCGGTAGTGGACGGCGCGGCCGCCGGCGAGCGCGACCGAGGCGGTCCACAGCGGGTAGTCCGGCGAGGGCACGAGCACCTCGTCGCCGTCGTCCACGAGCGCCTGGCAGGTGAGCTGGATGAGCTCGGAGACGCCGTTGCCCAGGTAGATGTCGTCCAGCGACATGTCCGGCATGTTCTGCGTCTGGTAGTACTGCGCGACGGCACGGCGGGCCGAGACCAGCCCCTTGGACTCGGAGTACCCCTGGGACGTGGGCAGCTGCCGGATCATGTCGACGAGGATCTCGTCGGGCGCCTCGAAGCCGAACGGCGCCGGGTTGCCGATGTTGAGCTTGATGACCTTCTGCCCCTCGGCCTCCATGCGTGCTGCCTCGGCGGGGACCGGTCCTCGGATCTCGTAGCAGACGTCGCGCAGCTTCGAGGACTGGTTGAGGATCATCGGGGGGCCTCCTGGAGGGTCGGGTCGGGTCGGCTCAGGTTAGCCCTGTCGCATGGACGGACCAGACCGCGTCCACGTGGCACGGGGCACGGGGCACGGGTATCGAGCAGCGCGGCCACCCCCGCGGTCCAGAGAGACCCGAAGCACCCCACTCCGGGACCACGCGACCCACGCCGCGACACCACCCCGACCCCCCGCACCCCCTTCCACGACTTTCTCCGAAGGGGTTGACCGCACGCCCGGTTCCTATTATTTTCTCCCCGTAAGTAACCCCGGTTCCGATGGAGAAGCCGATCATGCATCCCCCCGCCAGCGCGTCCTCACCCGCCGACCCGCAGCACCCCCTGACCCGCCGCGTGCACCTGCGCGCCGCGGGCGTGTCCCTCCTTCTCGACGTCACCGACGGCCGCATCCCCGCCGTGCTGCACTGGGGCGCGGACCTCGGAGAGCTCACGGAGGCCGATGCCGCCGCGATCGCCCTGCTGACCACCCCCACGGTGGCCAACAACGCGATCGACACACCCCTGCGCCTGGGACTGCTGCCGCAGCTGGCCGATGGCTGGGTGGGCACCCCCGGCATCTCCGGGGCCCGCGACGACGGCTCCGGCTTCGCACCCCGCCTGCGGACGACGGGCGTCGACATCCTCCCGGCCGATGCCACGAGCACCTCCGCGGCGTCCGCGCCCGGCGCCGCCTCCCCCGCGGCGGACGGCTTCGTCGCCACCGGCCCCGGCGCCGTCCGCTTCGACCTCGCCGACGCCGACAACGACCTCGCCGCCACGATCGAGGTCGAGCTGCTGGCCACGGGCATCGCCCGCACGCGCGCGACGCTCACGAACACCGGGGCCACCCCCTACACGCTCGACGCCCTCACCCTCGCGCTGCCCGTGCCGCTCGCGGCCGACGAGGTCCTCGACCTCGCGGGTCGCTGGGGCAAGGAGCGCACCCCGCAGCGCTCCCGCCTGCGGGTGGGCACCCACCTGCGCGAGAACCGCCGGGGCCGCACGGGCCCGGACTCCGCGTACCTCCTGCACGTGGGCCGCCCCGGCTTCGACTTCCGGACCGGCGAGATCTGGGCCGTGCACACGGCGTTCTCCGGCAACCACCGCCACCTCGCCGAGCGGTCCTCCCTCGGCGCCCAGGTGATCGGCGGCGGCGAGCTGCTGCTGGCGGGCGAGGGACGCCTGGACAGCCAGGACACCTACCAGGGCCCCTGGGTCCACGCCGCCTACTCCCCCGCGGGCCTGGACGGCATCGCCCAGCGCTTCCACCGCACGCTGCGAGCCCGCCCCCAGCATGTCGACACCGCGCGCCCCGTGACCCTGAACGTCTGGGAGGCCGTCTACTTCGACCACGACCTCGCCCGACTCAGGGACCTCGCCGACCGCGCCGCACAGCTCGGCGTCGAGCGGTACGTGCTGGACGACGGCTGGTTCGGCTCGCGTCGCGACGACCGCTCGGGGCTCGGCGACTGGGTGGTCTCGGACGAGGTGTGGCCCGACGGCCTCGGCCCCCTCATCGACCACGTCACGGGCCTGGGCATGCAGTTCGGCCTCTGGTTCGAGCCCGAGATGGTCAACGAGGACTCCGACGTCGCCCGCGCCCATCCCGAGTGGATCATGGCGCCGGCCCCGGACCTGCTGCCGCTGGAATCCCGCCACCAGCAGGTGCTGAACCTGTCGATCCCCGAGGCCTGGCAGCACGTCCACGACCAGATGCACGCGATCCTCTCTGCCCACGAGATCGCCTACGTCAAGTGGGACCACAACCGCGATCTCGTCGAGTCCGCGACCCGCACCACGGGTGCCGCCGCGACCCACGCCCAGACCCTCGCGGTGTACCGCCTCATGGACACGCTCAAGGCCGAGCACCCGGGCCTGGAGATCGAGTCCTGCTCCTCGGGCGGCGCGCGCGTGGACCTCGAGGTGCTCGAGCGCACCGACCGGGTGTGGGTCTCGGACTGCATCGACCCCCTCGAGCGCCAGCAGATGAACCGCTGGACCGCCGAGCTGATCCCGCTCGAGCTCATGGGCAGCCACATCGCCTCGGGCCGCTCGCACACCACGGGACGGCTGCACAGCCTGGCTTTCCGGGCCGCCACCGCCCTCTTCGGCCACCTCGGCATCGAGTGGGACCTCGCGCAGGCCTCCGCGGCGGAGCTCACCGAGCTCACCGAGTGGATCACCCTCTACAAGCGCCTGCGCGGCCTGCTGCTCGCGGGCGACTACGTGCGCGGCGGCGGCGAGGACGACGCCCTGTGGCTGACCGGCGTGATCTCGGCGGACCGCGATCACGCGATCTACGAGGTCGCGTGCGTGCGCCGCTCGGACCTCGCCGGAGCCGGACCCGTGCGCCTGCCGGGCCTGGACCCGGGGCGCCGCTACACGGTGCGCCGCATCGACGTCGGCGAGCGCCTCCACGGCCACCACCCGGCCCCCTGGGAGGCCGAGCTGTCCGGCCCCGAGGGCGTCACCGTCGCGGGCTCGGCCCTCTCGGACCTGGGCATCGCCCTGCCCGAGATCCCCGCCGAGTCCGCCCTCCTCCTCGAGCTCACGGTCGCCGTCGGCGACTGATCCCCCCTGCGCGGCCCTCGGGCCGCACCCTGAAAGGAAAGCCCATGTCCATCGCGACGACGACGACGCGATCGACGGGACGGCCCGCCACGAGGCGCCGTCCCGACGACACGAAGCTCGCCCTGCTGTTCATCCTGCCCGCCGGCATCGGAATGCTCGTGTTCCTGGTCTGGCCCCTGCTGACGGGCATCTACTACTCGCTGACCGAGTACACGACGCTCACCCCGCCCCAGTGGGTGGGCCTGGACAACTACGCCCGCATGCTCGAGGACCCCCGGTTCTGGAACTCGCTGAAGGTGACACTGTTGTACGTGGGCATCAACATCGGCGTCCAGACCATCCTGGCCCTGCTGATCGCCGTGCTCATGCAGCGCCTGACGCAGTCGACCTGGCTGCGCTCGATCGTGCTGACGCCCTACCTGATCTCCAACGTGGTGGCCGCCATCGTCTTCCTGTGGCTGCTGGACACCCAGCTGGGCATCGTGAACATCGCCCTGCAGGCCATCGGGTTCGACCCCGTGCAGTTCTGGTCCTCGGAGGGCTGGGTCATCCCGACGGTCGCCTTCGTCAACGTCTGGCGGCACATGGGCTACACGGCGCTGCTGCTGTTCGCGGGGCTGCAGTCGATCCCCGCCTATCTGTACGAGGCCGCCAAGACCGAGGGTGCCGGGGAGATCCAGATGTTCCGCCGGATCACCCTGCCGCTGCTGCGGCCGATCCTCGCGCTGGTCCTCATCATGACGGTGATCGGCTCCTTCCAGGTGTTCGACACCATCTCGGTGACCACCCAGGGCGGTCCGGCCGATGCCTCCCTCGTGCTGCAGATGTACATCTACGAGAACGCCTTCGGCCAGTACCAGTTCGGATACGCCTCGGCGCTGTCCGTCGCGCTGCTGATCATCCTCATGGTGATCACCTTCGCCCAGTACTTCCTGACCCGCGCGAACCAGAGCGATCTGGACTGACGGAGGAGAGAGCCATGACCACTGCATCCACCACCACTGCCATCGATCCCGTCCCGAACGATCCCGCGGAGCCCGCGAGACCTGCACCCACGCCGCGCCGCAAGCCGTTCTCGTGGGGCAAGGTCTTCGGGTGGCTCGCGATGATCGTGATCCTGTTCATCACCGTGTTCCCCTTCTACTGGATGCTGCGCACGGCACTGTCCAGCAACAACGCCCTGGCCACTGACCCGTCGAGCCTGCTGCCCGTCGGCCTCAACCTCGGCGGCTTCGAGCGGGTGTTCGGCACCCAGGACGTCGACGAGGCGGTGGCCCAGGGCGGCTCCGGCGCCTCGATCAACTTCTGGCGCTACCTGCTGAACTCCGTCATCGTGGCCACCTGCATCACGGTGGTCCAGACCTTCTCCTGCGCGATGGCGGCCTACGCGTTCTCGCGTCTGCGCTGGCGCGGCCGCGAGATCGTGTTCCTGATCTTCCTGGGATCGATGATGATCCCGACGATCTTCACGCTGCTGCCCAACTTCATCCTCATCAAGAACCTGGGCCTGGTCGACACCCTGCTCGGGATCATGCTGCCGACGCTGTTCATCTCGAGCTTCGCGATCTTCTTCCTGCGGCAGTTCTTCAACAACATCTCCCGCGAGGTCGAGGAGGCCGCACTCATCGACGGCGCCTCCAAGACGCGGGTGTTCTTCACGCTGATCCTGCCGATGTCGGGGGCGCCGCTGGCCACCCTGGCGCTGCTGACGTACTTCACCGCGTGGAACGAGTACTTCTGGTCGCTGATGGTGTCCTACACCGACTCCTCCCGCGTCCTGACCGTCGCCCTGGGCGTCTTCCGCGCCCAGTCGCCGGGCACCGGCCCCGACTGGTCGGGGCTCATGGCCGCGACCCTCGTCGCCGCCGCGCCCATGCTGATCCTCTTCGCGCTCTTCGCCAAGCGGATCGTCAACTCCATCGGCTTCAGCGGGATCAAGTGAGGCACCGACCATGACCACGAGAACGAACCCCCGACCGACCATCCGCCGCCGTGCGCTGCTGACCGGGGCCGCGGGACTGACCGCCGGTGCCCTCGGGGCGACCGCCCTGGCCGGCTGCGATGCCGCCGACGCCTCCGGGAGGGTCCAGCTGGACTACTGGATGTGGGACGCCAACCAGCTGCCCGGCTACTCCCAGGCGATCGACCTGTTCATGAAGCAGAATCCGGACATCGAGGTCCGCATCACGCAGCTCGGCTGGGACGACTACTGGACCAAGCTCACCGCGTCGTTCGTGGCCGAGGCCGGCCCCGACGTCTTCACCGACCACCTCGCCCGCTTCCCGGAGTTCGTGCGGCTGGGGGTGATCGCGCCGCTGGACGGGATCGCGGAGATCGACGCGCTGCCGGCCGACCACTTCCAGGACGGGCTGCAGGAGCTGTGGACGGGCCAGGACGGCAAGCGGTACGGGCTGCCCAAGGACTACGACACCGTCGCGGTCATGTACGACAAGGCCGTGCTCGAGGAGGCCGGGGTCACCGGGGAGGAGCTCGCCGGGCTCGACTGGAACCCGGAGGACGGCGGCAGCTTCGAGCGGATGATCGCGCATCTCAGCGTCGACTCCCAGGGCCGTCGCGGCGACGAGGACGGCTTCGACGCCTCCGACGTCGCGATGTACGGGCTCGCGTCCTACGCGTCCGTGGACTACGTGGGCCAGACCAACTGGTCGCCGTTCGCGCTGTCGACGGGGTGGACCTTCACCGACTCCCCCACCTGGGGCACCCGCTTCAACTACGACGACGAGCGGTTCGCCGCCTCGATCGACTGGTACTTCGGGCTGGTGGAGAAGGGCTTCCTGCCTCCGTTCGGGAAGTTCGGCGACTCCTCGCCCCCGCAGACCCAGGTCCAGGGACGCAAGGCCGCCCTGGCGACCGCGGGGTCCTGGATGATCGGGACCTACTCGGGTCTGGAC
This sequence comes from Brachybacterium sp. AOP25-B2-12, assembly GCF_052378625.1. NCBI lineage: Bacteria > Bacillati > Actinomycetota > Actinomycetes > Micrococcales > Dermabacteraceae > Brachybacterium > Brachybacterium sp. AOP25-B2-12. The sequence continues at coordinate 8,634 of NZ_JBQSXW010000019.1, forward strand.
GGTGTGGACCTCGGGATCGCCCCGCTGCCCAGCGGCCCGATCGGCACTCCCATCTCGATGTTCAACGGTCTGGGCGACTCGATCGCCTCCCAGACCGAGCACCGCACCGAGGCGGGCAAGCTCATCGCCTTCCTCGGCTCGGACGCCTCGCAGGAGATCATCGGCGGGCGCGGCATCGTGTTCCCGGCCACCGATGCGGGCACGGAGGCGGCGATCTCCGCCTACGAGTCCAAGAAGCTGGACGTCGCGCCGTTCACCGACCGGGTGGAGCTGAAGCAGACGGGTCAGTACCCCCTCACGGAGAACTCCGCCTCGATCGCCTCGCTCCTGCAGCCGGCGTTCGACCAGGCCTGGCTGGGCCGGATCTCGGGAGCGGACTTCGCGAGCTACAACGATCGGGTCAACGCCCTGTTCTCCTGATCCGGGATGCACGAGGGGCGGGGACGATGCCGTGGCATCGTCCCCGCCCCTGCTCGCATGCGCCCGTGTCGTCTCGGGCCAGGGCTGCTCGCTCGGTGCCTGCCGACCCGGCCCGGGACTGCACGCTCGGCGCCCGCCGACCCGGCCCTCAGGCGCCCGTCACGAACCTCCGCACGGCGATCGACGCGGCGCCGCGCGCCCATTCGTCGAAGTCCCCGGAGATGCTGCGCAGCTCGAGATCGGCCTGGGAGGCGGGCACCAGCGCACGCACGCGCGAGGCGATGTCCACCGCCGGCAGCGTCAGCAGCTCGGCGGTCTCCCCGCCCAGCACCACGGCCTCGGGATCGGTCAGCGCCACGAGCGAGGCCACCACATCGGCGACGACCCCGGCGACCTCCCGGGCGACCGTCAGCGCCGGAGCCTGTCCGTCCCGCGCGGCGGCGATCAGCGCGGGCAGCCCCTCCCCGTCCCGGATCGCTCCGTGCGCCAGGGCGCGCTCCAGGACCACGGCGGTCCGGGTCGCGTCGCCGAACGTCGTGCGGGTCCCGTCGGCGGTGACCACGGGCATCGCCTCGGTCAGGCCCGCCCGGTGGTGGGCGCCGGGCAGGACGGCCCCGTCGAGCACGGTGCCCACGGCGGCCCCGGCCCCCACGGTGACGACCCCGAAGGAGCGATAGCGTCGTCCGATGCCCGACCAGGCCATGCCGCGCAGCAGCGCCGTGAAGTCGTTGTCGACCGTCACGGGAACCTCCAGCGCGCCGGCCAGGTCCCCGCCGACGTCGGTCGGCGAGGACCATCCCAGCAGGTGCGAGCTCATCGCGCGGCGCCCGTCGTGGACGATGCCCGGCAGGCTCACCCCCACCCCGGCCACGCGGGGGTGGGCGGCCAGCAGCGTGCGGGCCAGTCGGCGAGCGGTGCGCAGCACCGTGGTCGGCCGGGTGTCGGCCAGCGGCTCCTCGAGATCCTCGTGGACCACACCGCGCGCCGTCGTCACCGAGGCGAACACGCCGTCGGCGGTGATCTTCACACCGATGAACCGCGCCCGCTCGTCGTCGACGTCGAGGGGCTCCTGAGGCCGTCCCTTGTCCCGCATGATCGGCGGCAGCTCCCGCAGCAGACCCGCGTCCAGGAGCGCCCGGCTCGCGCGCGTGAGCGTGGGCCCGGACAGGTCGAGCCGGTGCGCGAGCTCGGTGCGGGGCCGGGGGCCGAAGCGCAGGATCTCGGCGTAGACCGCTCGCGCGGCGGGACCGGACGGCGGCACGAGGGCCGCGGGCGCGACGGCGCCCGGTTCGTCCGACTTCACGCGATTCCCCACATCGCCACACCTTATCCGTGCGGGCCGACCAGCGCGTTCTCCCGCAGATCACCCCGATCCCCTGCCTAGTGTGAGGCCATGTCAGCCCCCTTGCCGGACACGTCGACCGTCGATCCCGCGCTCGCGGACAACCCGCTCGCGACGCCCTCGACGCTCCCCTACGGCCTGCCCGACTTCGCCGCGATCCGGCCCGAGCACTTCGGTCCCGCCTTCGCCGCCGGGATCGCCGAGACCCGCGCGCTGCTGGAGCAGGTCGCCGCGGACCCGACCGCGCCCACCTTCGCCACCGTGATCGAACCCCTCGAGCGCGGCAGCGCGCTGCTGGACCGCACGCAGCACGTCTTCTTCCACATCGTGGCCTCCGACGGCAGCGAGGAGCTCCGCGCGATCGAGGCGGCGGTGACCCCCGAGCTCACCGCGCTCGAGGACGCCATGTACCTCGACGCGCCGCTGTTCGCGCGCATCGACGCCCTCCACCAGGCCGCCTCCGACGGGACCGGCGAGGACCTCACCGCGGAGCAGGCCCATGTCCTGTCACAATGGCACCAGCGGTTCGTGCTGCACGGCGCCCGGCTCGAGGAGGACGGCCGCACGGCGCTGGCCTCGCTGAACCAGGAGATCTCCGCCCGCGAGACCGCCTTCACCCAGGACGTCCTGCACGACCTCACGGCCGCCGCCGTGCACGTCACCGAGGAGGCGGAGCTCGACGGGCTCGATGACGCCCAGCGGGCGGCCGCCCGCGCCGCGGCCCAGGAGGCCGGACTCGACGGCTTCCTGCTGACTCTGGTGCTGCCCACCGTCCAGCCGCTGTTGACCTCCCTGACCCGTCGGGACGTGCGCGAGCGCCTGCACCGCGCCTCTATCGACCGGGGGACGGAGACCTGGGGGCTCGCGGCGGAGATCGCACAGCTGCGCGCGCGCCGCGCCGCCCTGCTGGGCTTCGAGGACTTCGCCTCCCTCGCCGTCGCCGACCGCACAGCCCAGATCCCGCTGGCCGTCGACGACCTCTTCGACCGCACGATCGCCCCGGCGATGCGACGCACCGCGGCCGAGGCGGAGCGGATCGCGCGGCGTGCCGCCGAGGACGGGATCCAGCAGCTCGAGGCCTGGGACTGGCCCTTCTACGCCGATCGTGTCCGCGCCGAGGACCACGCCGTCGACCAGAAGGCGCTCCAGCCCTACTTCGTGCTGGAGCGCGTGCTGTTCGAGGGCGTCTTCCGGGCCGCCCGCGACGTCTACGGCGTGACCCTCGAGCTGCGCAAGGACCTGCGCGCCCACCACCCGGACGCGGTGGTGTGGGAGGTCAAGGAGGCCGACGGGACGGGCCTGGGCCTGTTCATCGGCGACTACTTCACGCGCGACACCAAGCGCGGCGGCGCCTGGATGAACCCCGTCGTCACGCCCTCGGGGCTGCTCGGCACGCGCGCCGTGGTCTCCAACAACCTCAACATCGCCCGACCCGCGCACGGGGGCATCGCCTACGTGACCCTCGACGAGGTGCGCACGATGTTCCACGAGTTCGGGCACGCGCTGCACGGTCTCGTCTCGGCCGCGCGCTACCCCTCGGTGTCCGGGACCTCGGTGCCCCGGGACATCGTCGAGTACCCCAGCCAGGTCAACGAGATGTGGGCCCTGCGCCCGGGGATCGTCGAGCACTACGCCCGGCACGTCGAGACCGACGAGCCGATCCCCGCCGACCTCCTGGCCCGCGTCCAGGAGTCCGCCCTGTGGGGCGAGGGCCGTGCCACCGTCGAGTACCTCGCCGCCGCCGTGCTGGACTGGCGCTGGCACGCGATGGGCCCGGACGTCGCCATCGATGATGCGCGCGCCTTCGAGGACGAGACGCTCGAGGACGCGGGCCTCGCCCACCCCCTCGTCCCCCCGCGCTACCGCACCGGATACTTCCAGCACACGTTCTCGGGCAGCTACGCCTCGGGCTACTACTCCTACCTGTGGGCCGAGGCCTTCGACGCCGACACGGTCGCGTGGTTCGACGAGCAGACCGCCGCGGGCGTGCCGGTCCGCGAGGCCGGTGAGGCGTTCCGCCGCGGCTTCCTCGAGCTCGGCGGCTCCCGCGACCTCCTCGCGGCCTACCAGGCCTTCCGCGGACACGATCGCGACCTCGCCCACCTGCTGGCGCGGCGAGGGCTGGCCGATGCGGACGCCCCCGGGCTCGAGGCGGACGACGTCACCCCGGAGCCGGCCGAGCTGGACTGAGCGGGACCTGCCGCCTCAGAGCTCGTCCGGGCCGACCGGAGCCCTGCGCTCCCGGGCGGCACGCGAGCGCGCCCGCAGTCGGCGGAACGCCCGGTGCAGGCGGTAGGCCAGATACAGGCCGATGCCGAGGAGCACCACACCGATCACGGCGGCGACGGCGGGCAGGGCGATGGTCAAGATGCCCAGCACGAGCGCACCGACGTCCTCGGCAGTGCTGACGACCACGTTGGACACCGGCTCCGGCGACACGTTGACGGCGGCCCGTGCGGTGGACTTCGTGATGTGGATGCCGATGGCGGCGGCACCGCCGAGGAGGGCCATCACGATCGCCGAGGTCGTGTCGGTCTCACCGCCCAGCAGATATCCGATCGCGGCCCCGGCCAGCGGCCGGACGACCGCGTTCAGCTGGTCCCAGAAGGAGTCGAAGTAGGGGATCTTGTCGGCCGCGAGATCCACCAGCAGCAGGATCCCGGTGATCACCAGGACGTCGGTGCGCTGGAGCACCGCGGGCACCTGATCGAGGTCAAGCAGGCGCCCGGCGAGCCCCAGCAGGAACACCATGAAGTAGGGCCGGACCCCGCTGACGACCCCCGAGCCCACGGTCATGAGCAGTGCTTCCATGTCTCCCCCTCCCAGCACGCCCGGCCCCCGGGTGCGCGTGCCGCGAGCGTACAGTGGGACGATGCCTGCCGAGTTCCGCCGTCCCGCCTCGCTGTCCCCCGCCGCGCAGGACAACCTCCCCGGCGACCCGGATCCCGGCTTCTCCCAGGACCACGCGCATCGCAGCGCCAACGCCCTTCTGTCCGGGGTGCGCGGCACCCAGGACCCCGCCGTCGTGGACCGCGTGCTGTCGATCGCCCGCACCGACGGTCTCGACGACCTCGCGAGCCTGTGGGCCGGTGCACCCGCCGCGACCCTGCCCGGCGCCCTGTGGCGCCTGTACGTCGTGCACACCTGGGCCCGCCACGACCCCGACGACGTGGTGCGCCGCTACCGCGATGGCAGCCGCACCGTCCCGGGCCTGCGGTACCTCGCGGGCCTGTCCGAGCCGCCGGACGTCGATTCGGTGCGGACGACCGTCGATGCGATCCTCCGGGGCGCCTTCACGGGGGACCTCGCGGTGGCCCTGGGGCGCGCCGGGGCGCTCATGATGCTGGTGGCCTACGGCACCGCGCACCTCGCGGACTCCGAGCCCGATCCCGCACGCCAGCGGGAGCTGACCGAGCAGGGCGGGCGACTGCTGGCCACCGGCGAGGAGCTCGCCCACGCCGCACGGCGCGAGGCCGCCGGCACGCTCTCCTGAGGTCCGCCCCCGAGGCGTGATCTTCCTTGCGCCGCCCGCGCCCCACGCGGGCGGCGACTGTGTTCTACAGTGGTTCGTGCGTCGGGCCGCGGTTGCCCCGGGCTCCACATATTGCCGCTTCGAGCGGCCTTCGCGCCGACAGGCGCATCCCGGTCCGGCGCGTCACTCGTCCCCCGGGGTCCGTCCCGGACCGGCCCGCTGCCGCGCCCCCACCGGAGCGCGCCGCACGGGTCCTTCGGACTGCGGCCCTCGACCCCGGGAGTGATGATGCGGCTGTTCCCCCAGCGCTACGAGAAGCCGCTGTTCGACCTGTTCGGGGACATCGCCCAGCTGCTCGTGAGCGGCTCCGAGATCCTCTCGCGCACCCTCGGGGAGAGCCCGCGCGAGCGCGCCCGGATCGCCGCCCGGCTGCACGAGCAGTCCGGGGAGGCCGCCGCCCTGTCGCGGCGGATCGCCAACCGGCTGGCTGCCGCGCTCATCCCCCCCTTCGAGGCGGAGGTGCTGCACGGCCTGTCGCTGGCCCTGAGCGAGGCGATGCAGGCGATGGACCGGGCGGCGGACCTCACGGTGCGCTTCTCCCTGGGCTCCGTGCCGGACCCGTTGCTGGAGACCGCCGAGCTCATCGCCCGCGCCGCGGAGATCACGGTCGAGGCGATGTGGCACCTCGGGGAGGTCCACGAGCTGCACGAGTTCTCCGCGGCGATGCGTCGGCTCGACAACCACGGCGAGCGCCTGGCCCGGGGAGCGCTGACCGACGTGTTCGCCAGCGGCGCGAGCGCCGGCCAGATGCTCCGCGAGCGCGAGGTGGCCCTTGCGCTGCGGGGCGTGCTCTCGCAGTTCGAGCAGGTCGCCCGGGAGGCGGACCTGCTGCGGATCAAGGACTCCTGAGGATGCCCTGGAGCGATCCGCCGGTGCTGGTGCTCGCGGCGCTGGCCCTCGGACTCGCCTACCTCAACGGTCTGCACGACGCGTCCAACGCCGTCTCGACCGCGATCGCCAGCCGTGCGCTGTCCGAGCGCGCCGCCCTGGCAGTGGCCGCGGTCCTGAACCTGCTCGGGGCCCTCCTCGGTCTGCTGCTGGCGCCGTGGACCGCGGCGCGCGCCCTCGATGTCCTGGGTCTGGCGCCCGCGGACCTCGCCGATCCTCAGATCGGCGCGGCGATCCGGATCGTCGCGGCGTCCGCGGTGATCGCGACGATCCTGTGGGGCACCGCGACCTGGTGGTGGGGCATGCCGTCCTCGACCTGGCACGCGATGTACAGCGCGCTCGCCGGCGCCTCGCTCGCGGTCGGGATCGCCGTGCCCTGGACCCTCGAGGCGGTGGCTGTCCTCGGATCCCTGCTGCTGTCGCCCCTGCTGGGCGGGGCGCTCGCCTATGCGCTGGTCCACGGGATCGCACGCCTCTCCCGCCGCCGCACCGTGCGCACCCATCATCTCCGCTCTGCCCAGACGGTCTCCGCGGGGGCGGTGGCCGCCGCCCATGGCCTGCACGACTCCCTGCTGCCCATGTCGGTGCTGGTCCTCGCGCTGGCGACCGTCCCCGGTGGCAGCGGCCCGTCGAGGCTGCCGCTGTGGCTGGGGGCGCTCGTGGCCCTCGCGCTCGCGATCGGCACCCTCGTGGGCGGGCACCGGATCATCCGCACCCTGGCCCGCCGCCTGACCGACCTGTCGACCGCGCAGGGCCTGGCCGCGGAGACCTCGGCGGCCCTGGTGCTGCTCGCGGGGATCGTGGGGTTCGGGGTGCCCATCTCCACCTCGCAGACGGTGACGGCGGGGATCGTGAGCTCCGGGCTCGCGGTGGGCCGACGGTCGGTGCGCTGGACGGTGGTGCGCAGCATCCTGGCGACCTGGATCGCGACCCCGCCCGTCGCCGGGCTGCTCGGTGCCGGCTGCGCGGCGGCCCTCGCGCTGCTCTGACGCGGCGCGGCCACGCGGTCTCGCGAGCCGACAGCTCCTTCCTCCGCGCCGGTGCGAGCTTCGCCAGCTCCCCTTCCTCGATCCGGCGCTCCCGGGCCCCAGGCTCCCGGGCCCCCGGGCCCCCGGCTCTAGGGCTCCAGCGTCCTGCACCTCGGTACCCCGGCACCCCGGCACCCCGGCACCCCGGCACCCCGGCAGCATGCTCGGACGACTCGGAGCGCACGTCGATATCCTGTCCGCCGTGCGGTCGCCGGGCACGCGGCGGGCCCCGCGCACGCCCCGAACCGATCCGCTGGAGGACCCGATGACCGACGCCGAGCGTCCGCGCCGCACCCGCCCGACCTACGGCCTGCCCGGATCCACCTCCGGAACGACCTCATCCGGCTCCCCGGCGGCAGGCGGTGCCTACGGCGTCCCGGCGTCGGAGACCGGGCAGACGGGCCACGAGACCGGCGCCTACGGCAGCGACCCCTGGACCTCCGGCGCTCCCGGCTCCCCCGCACCGACCTACGCCTCCTCCGTGCCCCAGGGCGGTGGCCCGTGGGGCAACGCCCCCGTCGCGGCACCGCACCGGCGCAAGGGCGGTCGGCTCGTCCTCATCGGCATCGTGCTGCTGGTGCTCGGGGCGATCGCCGCCGTGGTCGGCCTGGTCCTCAGCGCGCGCGCCCTCTCGGGTCCCATCGACGACGGCGCGGCGCCGATGGCCGGCGGCACCGCGACCATCGAGGCGCAGGCCTTCGACATGTACCTCGTCTACGTGCCCGTGGCCGATGCGGACACCGCGCAGTGCACCGCAACGGGCACCTCCACCGGATCCGTGCAGGTGGTCGACGTCTCGGGCGAGGCCCCCGTCGGACCGGGCGGCGAGACCTATGCGCAGGTCGCGGGCGTCTCCGCGAGCGAGGCCACCACGATCACCATCACCTGCACCGGCACGACCTCGGACCCGCTGGTCCTGGGACCGGTCGGCATGCTCTCGATGCTGCTGCCCGTGCTGCTCGGGATCGGACTGGGCGGCCTGGCCGGGTTGGTGGGCCTGATCCTCCTGATCGTCGGGATCGTCCGGCGCGTGCGGAGCGCCCCCGGACGCTGAGCACGCCGCGTCTCAGCGCGGGCCGACGCGAGGACGTGCGGGGCGTCACCGTCCTACAGTGTGGGCACGCCACCCACGATCGGAGAAGCTCGCTCATGCACCCTCGCGCAGGTCAGAAGGCACTTCCGGAGGACCTCATCGACGTCGATGCCGTCCTCGACGCCTACTACGACAAGCACCCCGATCCCTCGGATCCCGACCAGGCGGTCTCCTTCGGGACCTCCGGGCACCGCGGCTCCTCCCTCGACACGGCCTTCAACGAGGACCACATCGCCGCGACCACGCAGGCGATCGTCGAGTACCGCGCGGGCCAGGGGATCCGCGGTCCGCTGTTCATCGGCCGCGACACCCATGCGCTGTCGATGCCCGCCTTCGAGACGGCCCTGACGGTGCTCGTGGGCAACGACGTCGCGGCGCTCATCGACTCCGGCGACACGTACACGCCCACCCCGGCCGTCTCGCACGCGATCCTCGTGCACAACCGGGACCTGCCCGCGCAGGACCCGGGGCGCGCCGACGGGATCGTCGTGACGCCCAGCCACAACCCGCCGCGGGATGGCGGCTTCAAGTACAACCCGCCCCACGGCGGACCAGCGGACACCGACGCGACGTCGTGGATCGCCGACCGCGCCAACGAGCTGCTGCGCACGGGCCTGCAGGGCGTGCGCCGGGTCGACCGCGCCAAGGCGCTCGCCGCGGCGGGGCGCTACGACTTCCTCCACACGTACGTGCGGGACCTGCCGAACGTCGTGGACATCGCCGCGATCCGCGAGGCCGGGGTGCGGATCGGCGCGGACCCGCTCGGCGGCGCGTCGGTGGACTACTGGGCCGAGATCGCAGAGGTCCACGACCTCGACCTCACCGTGGTCAACCCCGAGGTGGATCCCCGCTGGGCGTTCATGACCCTGGACCGCGACGGCAAGATCCGCATGGACTGCTCGAGCCCCTGGGCGATGGCCTCGCTGCTGCAGGTCAAGGACCGCTACGACATCGCCACCGGCAACGACGCAGACTCCGACCGCCACGGGATCGTCACGCCCGACGCCGGGCTCATGAACCCCAACCATTACCTCGCCGTCGCGATCGAATACCTGTTCACCCATCGGCCGAACTGGCCCGGCACGGCCAAGGTGGGCAAGACGATCGTGTCCTCGAGCCTCATCGACCGCGTCGTCGCCTCGATCGGCCGCGAGCTGTGGGAGGTGCCCGTGGGCTTCAAGTGGTTCGTGCCCGGGCTCATCGACTCCTCCGTCGGCTTCGGCGGCGAGGAGAGCGCGGGGGCCTCGTTCCTGCGCACCGACGGCACGGTGTGGACCACCGACAAGGACGGCATCATCATGGCGCTGCTGGCCTCGGAGATCCTCGCCAAGACCGGGAAGGCGCCCAGCGCACTGCACCGGGAGCAGGTCGAGCGGTTCGGCGCGAGCGCCTACGACCGGATCGACGCCCCCGCGAACCGCGAGCAGAAGGCCCGCCTCAAGAAGCTCTCGGCCGATCAGGTGACGGCCTCGACCCTGGGCGGCGAGCCCATCACCGCAGCGATCACGGAGGCCCCCAACGGGGCGCCGATCGGCGGTCTGAAGGTCTCCACCGAGAACGCGTGGTTCGCGGCCCGTCCCTCGGGGACGGAGGACGTGTACAAGATCTACGCCGAGTCCTTCCGTGGCGAGGACCATCTGCACGAGGTCCAGGCAGAGGCCAAGAAGGTCGTCGACGCGGCCCTGGGCGACTGACGGAGCCGGTCCAGGTCACGGGGGTGCGCACGGTGCTCGGCGCCGTGGCGCACCCCCGGGACGCGCTCCGCGACAAGCGACGGGATGTGATGGACGCCATTCCTCCACGCGTGGCATCGTCCACACACTCTTGCGCACACCGGACCTTCTGCGCACCCTGGAGAGGAAGGTCAAGAGAAGGCAAGGTACTGTCGTCGGGACACAAAGCCGTTCCGGAGCGCCCCGAGGCGCTCGTGACCGAGCCATCGCCCGACATCATTCCCCCGCGGGAGACCGCGGAGAGCGACGAGAGGAGAACGCATGCGCCGACGGACACACCGAGTCCTCGCCCCCCTGGCCGCGACGACAGCCGGCCTGATGACCTGCCTCTCCCTCGCCGTCGCGCCCGCCGCGGTCGCGGACCCCGACCCCGCCCCGACCACGGAGCCGACCACCACGACCACTCCGTCGCCGTCCCCGGACGAGACGACCTCCAGCGAGCCCGCCGAACCGACCTCGACTCTGGAGCCCACCTCGACCGAGACCGGATCGCCGAGCGCCACGACGACCGCACCGTCGACGCCTCCGCAGCACTCGACGACCCCGGCGCCGAGCAGCCCGACTTCGACCGGCGGCCAGACGCCGACCAGCGGCGCCCCCACGAGCACCTCGGCCACGCCCTCGTCGACGACGACCCCGGCGCCCACGAGCACGACCCCCTCGGAGACCGGCACCGAGCAGCCCGAGAGCACCACCACCTCGCGGACGCCCCCGCCGACCACGCCAACCTCCACGACCTCCGAGCAGCGGGTCGAGACGACCACGCCGAGCGCGACGCCGTCGCAGGCTCCGGCCACCCAGAGCACCACGCCCACCGAAGCTCCCCGCACCACGGAGCAGCCCACCACGGAGGCGTCGACCCAGACGGCCGAGAAGAGCTCCAAGGACTCCACCACATCGACCTCGATGGGCGCGGTCCCGGTGACCACCACCCCGGCCGGTGACTCCGGCAACGGCTTCCCGAACCTCCTCGAGGCGTTCACGACCAACGACGGAACGGCCTTCGGCAAGCTCCGTCAGGTGCTCATGCTGACCTTCGGCGTCGGATTCCTGACGGCCGCCGGGTTCATCGCCGCAACCTGGCACAGCCGCCGCGTGACCGCCCGCGCCGAGCACCCGACCTCGGGCCACGGACGTCGCCGGATCGACATCAGGAACCTCTTCGGCCGCTCCTGATCCGAGCTGTCCACCGCAGCGGGACGTGGACCATCGCGCCCACGCCTGCTCGGCGACGGGAGAGGGTGGCTCAGGCCTCGCGGCGGCCGCGCTCGCGGAGCAGGCCCCGGATGTACAGCACGAGACTGGGCAACGCCTTCTCCATGTGCAGCACCGTGCGGTCGAAGGCCTTCTGCCCCTCGTACCAGGGATCCGGCACCCCGAGGTCCTCCTCGCGGGCATTGGCCGGTGCCGCCGGGTCGAACTGGCGCCACAGGTAGACCTCCGGCCGCGGCTCCCCCTCGGGGATCTGCGCGACCTTGCGGCGCATCGCCTCGGCGTGCTCCTTGGTCATCGGCAGCACGAGGTCCCAGGTCGACATCTCCGACTGGTGGATCACCCGCGCTGTGTGCACGAACGGCTTGACGTAGCCGGCGTGCTCGAGAGCCAGCACCGTCCGCTCGTCCATCGGCCTGCCGTCGGAGTCCCAGCTGGTGCCGCCGGACTCCACCTCGACCTGATCGGCCAGCCCGGCGAGCTCCAGGCTGCGCCGGAGGATCACCGCGGCGGCGGGTGAGCGGCAGACGTTGCCGGTGCACACGGTCAGGACGCGGAGTTTGGACACGTGAGCATTGTCCCAGGGACGCCGCCCCGATGCGAGTCCGCTCCGCGTTCCGGATCCGTCGCGGGGCCCGCGAGGGAGGCGACCGGTGGGCTGCCGCCCCCGTTCGGGACATCCGACATGTCGGACAGCGGACGTCCGGCATGTCCGTCACGGACCACCCCGGGCCAGGCACGCTTCGCACCGGGGCCATGACTGTGGCAAGGTGGGAGCGACAGTGCGCGGGATCCTCCCGTCCTTCGTGGTGTGCACGGCCTCGTCGCCGGCACGATCGACAACGAGAAAGGGCACGCCATGGCCGACATCATCCAGGCCCACGACGACGACTGGTCGCTCGTGCGCGAGATCCGCCTCCGCTCGCTGAGCTCCGACCCGCAGGCCTTCGGGCAGAGCTGGGAGAAGGAGTCCGCGTACGACGAGGCCGAGTGGCGCTCGCGCGTCCAGGAGGCCGCCTGGTTCCTCGCCATCGACGACGAGGTCCCCGTGGCCCTCGTGGCCAGCCGGCACGAAGAGGACTCCCCCGCCAACGAGCGCGAGCTCCAGGCCATGTGGGTCAGCCCCGGCAGCCGCAAGGGCGGGATCGCCCAGAAGCTCGCCGACGCGGTGTTCAGCTGGGCCTCCGCCGACGGCGGCGACACGGTGACCCTGTACGTGGGCCCTACCAACGCCCCGGCCCGCAAGCTCTACGACGCCCTGGGCTTCACCGACACCGGCGACCGCTGGGTGCTCGACGAGGATGACCCCGACGGCGCCTGGATCAAGATGTCCCGCGCTCTCTGAGCGCCCGGATCCCGTCATGCCCCTGATCTCGCGGCCGGACCGCGCGTGCCGGTGAGCAGCACCCCCTCCTCGACGTTCGCGACCGACGGCGACCGTCCGCACTGGGCGGCCCGGATCGAGAACACCAAGAACCGGATCACCACCAGGGCCCTGCGCACCATCGGCTGGGACGTCCGGATCCAGCCGTACACCGGATACGGCACCCCCAGCCGGATCCGGGTGCTGGCCAAGGTGCTGTACGCGGCGCCCCGCACGCCCGCCGACTACCACGACCAGCCCGTGCACGACATGCGCACGATGGCCGTCCGCGGCTTCCGCAGCTTCACCTCGCAGTGCGTCCCGTACGCCCGCGTGCGCATCATCGCCGGCGGCCAGGAGTTCACCGTCCGCGCGGACCGCTCCGGGATCGTCGACACCGTGCTCGATGTCGCCCTGCCCGTCGGCACCCACGAGATCGTCGTGTCCACCCACGCCGGCAACGAGGTGACCGCCGAGGTCGTGGTCTACGACCCGCGGCCCGGGATCGGCGTGGTCAGCGACATCGACGACACCGTCATGGTGACGTGGCTGCCACGGCCCCTCCTCGCGTTCTGGAACGCCTTCGTGATCCACCAGTCCTCGCGCAAGGTGGTGCGGGGCATGCCCCTGCTCTACCAGGAGATCGTGCGCCACCACCCCGGCCTCCCGTTCGTCTACCTGTCCACGGGTGCCTGGAACGTGTTCCCGGTGCTGCGCCGGTTCCTCTACAAGAACGGCTACCCCGACGGGCCCATGCTGCTCACGGACTGGGGGCCCACCAACACCGGGATCTTCCGTTCGGGGATGGACCACAAGGACCGCTCCCTGCGGATGCTCGCCGAGGCGCTGCCGGAGATCCGCTGGCTGCTGGTCGGGGACGACGGGCAGCACGACCCCGAGATCTACGGCCGCTTCCGCGCCGAGCACCCCGAGCACGTCGCGGGCATCGCGATCCGCCAGCTCACCGACACCGAGCAGGTGCTGTCCCACGGGTCGCGGCGCGCCGCCGGCTCCGGGCTGCCAGCCGACGGGACCCGCCCCGAGCGTGCCTTCGCAGCCCCCGACGGCTTCGGTCTGCTCGAGGAGCTGCGCGAGGCGGGGTTCCTGCCGTGACCGAGCGCTCCACGCTCCGTCCGGGCGCCGTGCCGCGGCGGGTCGGCATCCGCCGTGCCGTCCCGGCCGATGCGCAGGCGGCGCACACCGTCGTCGAGGCCGCGTACCGCGGCACCGGGACCGACGGCGTCGGCTGGACCACCGAGGCGCACCTCGTCGAGGGCGCCCGCAGCAGCGTGCGCGACATCGAGGATCTCATCGCCGACCCCGCGGTCACGGTGCTGGTCGCCGAACGGCCCGACGAGGGGGACGACGCGACGGATCGGGGGCGGCTCGTGGGCTGCTGCTACGTCCACCGACCGCGGGCCGGGGGCGGCCCGGCGGAGTTCGGCCTGTTCGCGGTCGATCCGCGGGTGCAGTCCGGCGGGATCGGACGGGCGCTGCTGAAGGCCTCGGTGGACCAGGTGCGGGCCGACGGCGCGAGCACCCTGGAGATCACGGTGCTGCAGTCCCGGCCCGAGCTGCGCGCCTGGTACGAGCGGCGCGGCTTCGTCGCCACCGGCGAGAGCCGCCCCTTCCCCGGCCACGACCAGCGCCTGCGGATCGAAGGTCTGGGCATGGACGTGCTGGTGAGACGCCTTGACGTCTGATCGCGGGGCACCCCCTGCGACCTGCCGCCGCGGCTAGGCTCGTCGCATGAGCACCTCTTCATACACGCCCGACCCCGACCGCTACCTCGCCGGCGCCTTCCGCCGCGCCGGCAGCTCCGGAGTGCTGCTGCCGCCCATCTCCCTGGGCCTGTGGCAGAACTTCGGCGGCGATCGGGAGCTCGCGACGCAGCGCGCCATCGTGCGCCGCGCCTTCGACCTGGGCGTGACCCACCTGGACCTCGCCAACAACTACGGCCCGCCGCCCGGCAGCGCCGAGTCGAACCTCGGGCAGATCCTCCGCGCGGACTTCTCCGCCCACCGCGACGAGCTGTTCATCTCCACCAAGGCCGGATACACGATGTGGCCCGGCCCCTACGGCGACCACGGCTCCCGCAAGTACCTGCTGTCCTCCCTGGACCAGTCGCTGGGCCGTCTGGGCCTGGACCACGTGGACGTCTTCTACCACCACCGCGAGGACCCGGAGACGCCGCTCGAGGAGACGATGGGCGCCCTCGCAGACGCCGTCCGCTCCGGGCGCGCCCTGTATGCCGGGATCTCCAACTACTCCCCTGAGCGCACCCGCGAGGCCGCCCGGATCCTCGCCTCGCTGGGCACTCCCCTGCTGCTGCACCAGCCGTCGTACTCGATGTTCAACCGTCATGTCGAGCGCGGGCTGCTCGCGGTGCTCGACGAGATCGGGGTGGGCGCCGCCGTGTTCTCGCCGCTGCAGCAGGGTCTGCTGACCGACCGCTACCTCCGGGGCGTCCCGAAGGACTCACGTGCCGCCGGCGGCGGGTTCCTGTCCTCGGACCAGGCCTCCGACGAGCTCTACCTCGAGCGGGTCAGGGTGCTCCAGGGGATCGCCGAGGACCGCGGGCAGAGCATCGCCCAGCTCGCGCTGGCCTGGGTGCTGCGGCATCGTGCGGTCACCACCGCGCTGGTGGGCGCCTCGAGCGTGGCCCAGCTCGAGGCCAACGTCGCCGCCCGGGAGAACCTCGACTTCGGGGACGACGAGCTCGCGGCGATCGACGCGGTCGCGATCGACGGGACGGGCGCGCGGCGCTGAGCGCCCCTCACAGCACCGAGTCGAGGAACCCCTTCAAGCGATCCGACCGCGGGTGCTCGATGACCTGCGACGGCGGTCCCTGCTCGAGGATCTCGCCGTCGGCCATGAACACGACGTTGTCGGCGACCTCACGGGCGAAGCCCATCTCGTGGGTCACCACGACCATGGTCATGCCGCCCTCGGCGAGGTCCTTGAGCACGGTCAGCACCTCGGCCACGAGCTCGGGATCCAGGGCCGAGGTGGGCTCGTCGAACAGCATGAGCTCGGGGTCCATCGCCAGCGCCCGGGCGATCGCGACGCGCTGCTGCTGACCTCCGGAGAGCTCCGAGGGATAGTGGTCGGCGCGATCGGCCAGGCCCACCCGGTCCAGGAGCTCACGGGCCCGGGACTCGGCATCGGCCGTGGAGATGCCGCGCACCTGCACGGGTGCCTCCATGACGTTGCCCAGTGCCGTGAGGTGCGGGAACAGGTTGAAGCGCTGGAACACCATGCCCACCCGGGAGCGTTGGGCGGCGATCTCCCGCGGGCGCAGTCGCTGCCAGCGGCCATCGGCCAGGGGCTTCTCCGCGTAGCCCTGGGTGATCCCGCCGATCCGGATGCGTCCGGCCGTGGGCTCCTCGAGCTGGTTGATGCACCGCAGGAGCGTCGACTTTCCTGAGCCCGAGGGGCCGATCAGCACGGTGACCTCGCCCTCGCGGACGCTCAGGTCGTTGCCCCGGAGGACATGGAGGTCGCCGAAGGCCTTGTGCAGCCCCTCGATCTGGATCAGCGGCGCCTGGGCAGGGTCGGTCTCGGCGGGGGCAGCCGCGGCCTGTGGCGTGCTCGCGGGGTCTTGTGTCATCACAGCTCCACCTCCGGGAGGGTGTTCGTGGGGGTCGTGCCGGCGCGGGTGACGGCGGCCTGACGACCGCGCGTGGCGCGGCCGCCGCTGCGGTCGTCGAAGCCGCGTCCGAAGTACCGCTCCAGGTAGTGCTGGCCCACCATGAGGATGCTCGTGATGAGCAGGTACCACAGCGCCGCGACGATGAGCAGCGGCACGGGGGTGAACAGCTTGTTGGCGATCGCGTTGGTCGCGAACGTGAGGTCGAGGGTGAAGGGCACCGCGAGCACGAGCGAGGTGGTCTTGAGCATGCCGATGGTCTCGTTGCCCAGCGGCGGGATGATCACCCGCATCGCCTGCGGGACGATGATGCGCCGCAGGATCCTGCCGTTGCCCATGCCGAGGGCCTTGGCGGCCTCGTCCTGTCCCCTGTCCACCGAGTTCAGGCCCGAGCGGATGATCTCGGCGAGGTAGGCGCCCTCGTTCAGCCCCAGGCCCACGATCGCCGCCAGCAGCGCCGGGAACAGGTCCCGGGTCGAGAGGGAGAACAGCTCGGGTCCGAAGGGCACTCCCAGCGCGAGCCGGGGGACGATCACGGTGAACAGGCCCCAGAACACGAGCTGCGTGTACACCGGGGTGCCGCGGAACACGAAGATGTACGCCCAGGAGACCCCACGCAGCACGGGATTGTCGCTGCGTCGCATGACAGCGGCGGCGAGCGCGACGACGGTGCCCAGCACCATCGAGGCGACCGTGATGAGCAGGGTCCAGCCGACGCCCTGGACCACCTTGACGTCCAGGAAGTACGTCGCGACGGTGGCCCAGTCGAAGACGGGGTTGGTGATCAGGAAGTTCACGAGCGCGAGGACCAGCAGCGCGACGACGACCGCGCTGATCCAGGTGCCCGGGCGCGGGCTCTGCTTGGCGCGGATCCGCCCGGGGATCGCATCGAGGGGGGCAGGGGCTGGAGAGGTGCTCACGGCTGGGGGTCCACTTCCGAGGTGTCGATCATGCCGGACTCGTTGCCCCATGCGGCGAGGATCTCGCGCAGGCGGCCGGAGTCGATGAGGTGCTGCACGGCGCCCCGGACGGCTCGTGCGAGGTCGGGCTGGTCCTTGGCGACCACGATCCCGTTGAGCGCGGAGTCCTCGATGCCGCCGATCTGCTCGAGGGTCCCGCGGGACCGGTCCACCGCGTAGGCGATGACCGGGGAGTCGGCGAGGAGGATGTCCGCCTTGCCACCGGCGGTGGCGGTCGCCGCGTCGGCGTTGCCGGTGTAGGGGAGGTCCGTGACGCCGGCACCTCCGGCGGCGCGGCAGGCGCTGTCGCGCTCGGCCACCACATCGTCCATGTAGGTGCCCACCTGGTGCGCGGCGCGCAGCCCGCACAGGTCCGCCGGATCCACGCCGTAGGGGTTGCCGGTGCGGACCGCGAAGGACATGCCGGCCTGGAAGTAGGAGACCATCGAGACCGCCGCGAGGCGTTCGGGGTTGACGGTGAAGCTCGAGATGCCGACGTCGAACTTCGTGCCGATCGCGGGGATGATCTGGGCGAACACCGCGGACTCGGTGCGGGTGGACAGGCCCAGGACCCGCCCGATCGCCGCCAGGATGTCGATGTCGTAGCCGACGGGCTGACCCTGGTCCCCCACGAACTCCCCGGGCGCGTAGTTCAGGGCGGCGCCGTTGACGAGCTCCCCGCGCTCGCGCAGCGCGGCGGGGACCAACGCGGCGATCTCCTCGACGGCCTGGATGTCCGAGACGTCGACGTGCGGGATCGCGTTCGACTCCGCATCCAGGCGCTCGGAGGCATAGGTGCAGGAGGAGAGGACCGGTGCCGTGCCCGCGAGACCGAGGGCGACGGGGAGCGCGCGCAGGAGCGTGCGGCGCGCCGGGGCCGGCCGCCCGGACCGGGGCGCGGGATCGTGCGGAAGCATTCCGCAATACTATGCATGCGAATGCATATACTTCAAACCGTGGGCGTGGATTCAGACAACCCCGACCCGTGCCCGTATCGTGGACCCATGCCATCGCCGACCGGCCCTGACGACCCCGACAGACCCGAGCATCCCCTGGACCTCCCTCCGGGCCTCCTGACCAGAGCTGATCGCCGGGAGGAGGCGGTGCGCCGATGACCGGGGAGCTCCTCCTCAACATCGGGCTCGTCATCGTGTTCGTGCTGATCGGAGGCGTGTTCGCCGCCACCGAGATGGCGCTCGTGACGCTCCGAGACAGCCAGATCAACTCGATCGCCCAGCGCGGCGCCCGCGGCCAGAAGGTCGCAACCCTGGCCCGCAACCCCAACACCTTCCTGTCCGCCGTGCAGATCGGCGTGACGGTGGCGGGCTTCGCCTCCGCCGCCTACGGCGCCTCCTCGATCGCCCCGGCCGTGGTGCCGGTTCTCGAGGACTGGGGGGTCCCCAGCACGGTCGCCTCGACCACCGCGACCATCGTGCTGACGCTGATCATCGCCTACCTCTCGCTCGTCCTCGGCGAGCTCGCGCCCAAGCGCCTCGCGATCCAGCGCAACGCCCAGTTCGCCTACGTCGTCGCCCCGCCGCTCGGCGTGTTCGCGACGGCCATGCGGCCCGTCATCTGGCTGCTCTCGCGCTCGACGAACGCCGTCGTGCGGATCCTGGGCGGGGACCCGGACAAGGCCTCCGAGGAGATGTCCGACGAGGAGCTGCGCGACATCGTCTCGACCCACGAGGGCCTGCCGGAGGACGAGCGCCGGATGCTCGACGACGTCCTGTCCCTGCGCGGCCGCGAGATCAGCGAGGTCATGCGCCCGCGCCCCGAGGTCGTGGCCGTCGACGGCACGGGCACCGTCACCGACGCCGCCGCGCGCGTCCAGGAGCTGCCGTACTCCCGCTACCCGGTCACGGACTCCTCGATCGACGACATCATCGGGTTCGTCCACGTGCGCGACCTGTTCGACGCCGTGCGGGAGGACCCCCGGCGTCCCGTCACCGAGGTCATGCGGCCCATCGAGTACTACCCCGCGATGGCCCGCGTGCTCCCGACGCTGACCGACATGCGCAAGCAGAACCACCACATCGCCGTCGTCGTCGACGAGTACGGCGGCACCGACGGGATCGTCACCCTCGAGGACATCATCGAGGAGGTCGTCGGGGAGATCTTCGACGAGTACGACGCCGAGGCCCCCGTGCCCGGGCTCGACGGCCAGGGCGGCACGGTCGACGGCCGTCTGAACCTCGCCGACTTCGAGGAGGCGACGGGGATCGAGCTGCCCCAGGGCACCTACGACACCGTCGCCGGGTTCGTGGTCGAGCGCCTGGGCCGGATCCCCGTGGTCGGGGACCTGGTGCGACAGGGCGACGTGACGCTGCGCGTCGAGCGCATGGACCGCCGGCGCGTCGCGAAGCTCGCGGTGGTCCACGAGACGGCCGCCGAGGACACTGCCGACGACGCGACCAAGGAGAGGACGCGATGACCACCCCCGGACCGGACGCCCACGAGGCGACGTCCACGGATGCACCCGCTCCGCGAGGCACGCCGACGGCGGTGGACGCCCTGCGCGCCACGGTGCGCGGCCCGATCCGCACACCCGAGGACCGCGACTTCGAGATGGCCCGCCGCCCGTGGGCCCTGGGGATCGAGCAACCCGTGCGGGCCGTGGTCGACCCGGTCGACGCCGCCGACGTGGCGGCGGTGGTGCGCATCGCGGCCGAGCGCGGCCTCGGTCTGCTCCCCCAGCCGGGCGGGCACGGGGCCACCGGCACCAGCGGCGCCGCGCTGCTCGTGCGCACCCGCTCCCTGACCACGATCGACATCGACCCGGTGACGCGCCGCGCACGGATCGGCGCGGGGGTCCGCGCCGGAGCCCTGCAGAAAGCCGCGGCCGCACACGGCCTGACGGGCCTGCCCGGGGACTCCTCGCTGGTCAGCGCCACCGGGATCGTCCTCGGAGGCGGCCTGAGCTGGTTCGGCCGGGCCTTCGGGTGGGTCTCGGACGCCGTCGTGGCGCTCGACGTGGTCGACGCCGAGGGGCGCCCGCAGCACGTCACGGCCCAGAGCGACCCCGAGCTGTTCTGGGCGCTGCGCGGCGGGGGCGGCGGCCTCGCCGTCGTCACCGGCATCGAGCTGCAGCTGCGGGAGGCACCTGCCCTGCGCGCCGGCCGGATGCTGTGGACCGTGGACCGCACGCCCGCCGTCCTCGAGGCCTTCTGCGCCCTCACCCGCGAGGCCCCGCGGTCCCTCACGGCGTGGCTCACGCGACTGCACCCCGCCGGCGGCGAGCCCCTCGTGGGGATCGACGTCACGGATCTCGAGACCGCGGAGGGCTCTGAGGGCTCTGCGGGCGCCGAGACGCTGCTGGGCGCCCTCGATGCCCTGCCCGCCCCCGAGCTCGACACGCGCGCCGTCCTCACCGCGGACCAGCTCTGGGCACCCTTCGCCGCCCCGCGGATCCCCGCGCGCGGCGTGCTGCGCGGCGAGCTCCTCGACACGGTCGACGAGGCGTCGCTGGCCGCCGCGTTCGAGGTCGCGGAGCACCCGGTGACGAGCCTGCAGGTGCGGCACCTGGGGGGTGCGCTCGCAGATCCCTCCGACTCCCCCCAGGGATCGCTGACCTCGCCGTTCCTGCTGAGCACCTACGCGGTGCCCGATGACGCCGGGATCCCCGGGGTCCAGGCCGCCCACGACCGGATCGCCGCGACCCTGCCGGTGACCGGCAGGCGGCCCGTCACGTTCCTCGCCCCGGGGGACTCGCTCGCCGACGCGCTGCCCGAGGCGTCCCTGGACCGCCTCGCGCGGCTCGCCGCGGAGCGGGATCCGCAGGGGATCATCCGCTCGGACGTCGCCCGCCCCTGGGCCTGACCCTTCAGGGTTCCTGCACGGGCCTCGGTCGCGCGCAGGTGGGTCCGCTCACCCTGGGGCCCGAACAGTGCGAGCACCTCGGCGAGGCTCTCCCCGACGGCACCGAACCAGTGCGGGGTGCGGGTGTCGAACTCCGCGGCCTCGCCGGGGCCGAGCGTGAGGTCGTGGTGCCCGAGGATCACCCGCAGCCGGCCGTCCAGCACGTAGAACCATTCGTAGCCGTCGTGCGTGCGCAGCTCCTCGCGCTGCGGCATGCCTCCCGGCGGCAGGATCAGCTTCATCGCCCGGATCCCGTCGGGACGGTGCGACAGCGCGATCATCGTCCGCCCGTCGTGGTGGACGGGCCGCAGGTGGATGCGGGGATCTCCGAGCGGCGGCGCGTCGACGACGTCGTCGAGCGTGACCCCGTAGAGCTGGGCCAGCGGCAGCAGCAGCTCGAGGGTGGGGCGCCGGGTGCCGGATTCCAGGCGTGACAGCGTCGAGACCGAGATCCCCGTGCGGGCCCCGACCGCGGCGAGCGTGAGGTCCCGCTCCCGCCGCAGGGCGCGCAGGTGGGTTCCCACCCCGGCGAGGGACGTCAGCGGATCCGCGCGCTGCGGCGCGGCGTGCTCGGGCCGTCCGTGCTCGGGCTGTCCGTGCTCGGCCCTGGGGTGCGCGCCGTCCTCGTCCTTGCCGTCGGAGGAGCGGTCGGTCTCGTGAGCCATGTCGGCAGTGTGTCAGGCCCGCAGGGGGTGTGCCGGCGCGCCGGCCTGCGGAGCGACGGCACGGGCTGGTGTCGTCGTGGCGGGCCGCGGACTGCGAGCTGCTGGCGAGGGGCGGGGCGGTGCCTGCTCAGAATCGGGCCAGGTGCTCCTCGAGCTCGCGACGCCGGTTGCGGCGCGGGGTGCCGACCGCGGCGAGCGTCGCCGCGATGGCGGTGGTCAGCGGGATCGCGAGCACCAGACCCGTCGAGGCCACGAGCGTGCGGAACACCTCCGAGGCGATCTCCCCCGAGGAGAGGGTGTCCAGCAGGGGCCGTTCGATCGTGCTGGCGACCAGCAGCGTGGGCAGGGCGGAGCCGATGTACGCGTAGGCCAGCGTGTAGACGGTCGAGGCGATGTGGTCGCGGCCGATCCGCATGGTCGCGGTGAAGATCTCCCAGCGGCTCGCCTCGGGCATCGCCGCCCGCAGCTCCCATGCCGAGGACGCCTGGGTGATGGTGACGTCGTTGAGCGCACCGAGCCCGGAGATCACGACGCCCGCGAGGAAGATCGCGGACAGCGACAGGGTGGGCGTCTGTCCGAACAGCAGCATCGCGGCGTCCCCGTCGGTGCCCGTCATCCCCGAGGGCCGCCCGGCGACCAGTGCCAGCACGACCGTCACCGCGAGCCCTCCGAAGGTGCCCAGGATGGCCGTCGTGGTGCGCACGGAGATGCCGTGCGCGAAGTAGACGCATGGGAAGATCATCGCGGAGCCGCCGACGAGGGCGACCAGCACCGGGTCCTGTCCGCCCAGGATCGCGGGGAACATGAACAGCACGATCACCGCGACGCCCGCGACCAGGCCCACGACCGCCCGCAGACCCCGCCCGCGCGCGACGAGCGCGACGACCACGAGGTACAGGACGAGCAGGAGGCCCAGCGGCACCTTCCGGTCGGCGTCGAAGTAGTAGTAGAGCTCCGGGGCCGCCTCGGCGGTGCCGGACTGCTCCGCCGCTCCCCCGGCGTCCGAGGGAGCGATCGCTCCCCCGTCGCCGGAGGGGGTGAGGGCTCCGCCGCCGTCGGAGGCCGCCTCCCCGGGGACGATGTCCTCGCCGGTGTCGAGTCCCTCGGACCCGGTGTCGCCGGCGGCGGCGTCCGTCTGGCCGCTGGCGTCGGCGACCGACAGCACGCGCAGCCGATCCCCCACGTGCAGTCCGCTCACGGCGATCTCGGGTGGGACCTGCACGGAGACGGTGCGGCCGTCGATGGGATCCGACGTCCCCTCCGCCTGCACGATCATGTTCTGGTCCGGGGCGCGCGCCGCGGGAATCTCCGTGACCGTCACGTGCAGGACCTCGACGCCGGGCGCGAGGAGCTTCTGCGACGGGGCCGCGGACGAGGAGCCCGGCCACAGGACGATCAGCCCCGTGACGGTGGCCGCGAGCAGCGCCAGGGTGAGGGCGAGCAGGACGATCCGCGAGCCGCGAGAGGCATGGATCGCCACGCCGTCGCCGTGCCCGTGCCCGTGCCCGTGCCCGTGGGACGATGCGGCCGGACGTGCGGCAGGCGGTGCGGCGTCCTCGGGGACCTCTCTGCGGCGGCGCCCCCGAGGCCTCTCGGCGGGTGTCGGGTCGGGGTCGCTGCCGGATTCCATGGCTGAACAGTAGGCACCGGGTCCCGCTCGGGACGGCCCGGGACACGCCGGACACAGCACACAGCGTGCGGCGGCGCCTCGAGGTCCCGCGCGGGATCAGATGCCGGGCATCATCCCGGCGCCCGTCTGCGGCGCCGGGGCGTCGTCCTCCTCGTCGTCCTCGAGGTCGTTCGTGGCGCCCTCGAACTGAGAGGCGTACAGGTGGGCGTAGGCGCCGTCCTGGGCCAGGAGCCCCTCGTGGTCGCCCTGCTCGACGATGTCCCCGTGCTCCATGACGAGGATCAGATCCGCGTCCCGGATGGTCGAGAGGCGGTGGGCGATGACGAAGGACGTGCGGCCCTCGCGCAGGCGGTTCATGGCCTTCTGCACGAACTGCTCGGTGCGGGTGTCGACGCTGGAGGTGGCCTCGTCCAGGATCAGCAGGCTGGGCCGGGCCAGGAACGCGCGGGCGATCGTCAGCAGCTGCTTCTCCCCGGCGGAGATGTTCGAGCCCTCGTCGTCGATCACCGTGTCGAACCCCTCGGGCAGGCGTGCCACGAAGTCGTCGACGTGGGTGGCGCGGGCGGCCTCGTGGACCTCCTCGTCGGTCGCATCGAGGCGCCCGTACCGGATGTTCTCGCGGATCGTGCCCTGGAACAGCCAGGTGTCCTGGAGGACCATGCCGGTGCGTTCGCGCAGCTCCCGACGGGTGAGGTCGCGGATGTCGACGCCGTCGATGGTGATGCGGCCGCCGTCGATCTCGTAGAAGCGCATCACGAGGTTGACGAGCGTGGTCTTGCCCGCGCCGGTGGGACCCACGATCGCGACCGTCTGCCCGGGGTCCGCCACGAGCGAGAGGTCCGTGATGAGCGGACGCTCGGGCGTGTAGGAGAACCGGACGTGCTCGAACTCGACGCGCCCCTCCCGGATCCGGGCCGCGGCGCGGCTCGAGGTCGCCCCGACGGCGTCGGGCTCCTCCTCCTCGGCGTCCAGCAGCTCGAAGACGCGCTCGGCGCTCGCGACGCCGGACTGCAGCATCGTGGCCATCGAGGCGATCTGCGACAGCGGCTGGGTGAACTGGCGTGAGTACTGGATGAACGCCTGCACGTCGCCGAGGGTCATCGTGCCCGAGACGACCTTGAGGCCGCCGACGATGGCGACGGCGACGTAGGACAGGTTCCCCACGAACATCATGAGCGGCATGATCAGCGAGGACACGAACTGGGCCCCGAAGGACGCCTTGTACATCTCCTGGTTGCGATCCTCGAAGCTGCGCGAGGCCTCCTTGCGACGGCCGAAGACGTTGACGAGGTCGTGCCCGCTGAAGGCCTCCTCGACCTCGGCGTTGACGTGTCCGGTGGCGTCCCACTGCTGCTGGAACAGCTTCTGGGACCGGCTGCCGACGATGCCCGTGACCACGAGGGCCAGGGGGATCACGATGAGCGCGATGAGGGTGAGCTGCCAGGACAGCGTGAACATCATGACGACCACGCCGATCACGGTGAGCACCGCGTTGACCAGCCCCGTCAGCGTGTTGACGAGGGTGTTCTGGATATTGTCGACGTCGTTGGTGACGCGGGAGAGGATCTCGCCGCGGCGCATGCGGTCGAAGTAGGACAGCGGCAGGCGGTGGACCTTCTCCTCGATCTGCTGGCGCAGGCGGTGGACCATCTTGAAGATGATGTTGTTCAGCAGCCAGCCCTGGAACCACATGAACAGCGCGGCGACGACGTAGAGGCCGACCACCAGCAGCAGCACCTCGTGCAGGGCCGGGAAGTCGATGCCCTGGCCGGGCGTGACGTCCATGCCGGTGAGCATGTCCGCGAGCCGGTCCTGGCCGCTCGCGCGCATGCCCCCGATGACCTGCTCCTTGGTGGTGCCCGCCGGCAGCTGGGAGCCGATGACGCCCGCGAAGATCAGGTCGGTGGCGTGGCCCAGGATCCGGGGGCCGACGACCGAGAGCGCGACGCCGATGATCCCGACGAGGATCCCGCCGATCGCGTACCACTTCTGGGGCCCGATCTCGGCGAGCAGCCGCTTGGCCGAGGGCCAGAACTGCCGGGCGTTCTGCCCGGGCCGCAGCCCGCGCTCGGCGTCCTTCTGGGAGGCGATCTCGGCGGCCTCCGCCGCCTCGTCGCCGGCGACCGCCGGGGACGCGGTGTTCTTGTCGGCGTTCACGCGACCTCCTCCTCGGCGCCCTGGGAGGCGACGATCTCGCGATAGGTGTCGCTCGTGGCCAGCAGCTCGGCGTGGGCGCCCTGGGCGACGATCCGCCCGCGGTCCATGACGAGGATGAGGTCGGCGGCGGTGATGGTCGAGACGCGCTGGGCGACGATCAGCACGAGGGCGTCGCGGGTCTCGGGCTCCAGGGCGGCGCGCAGGCGCGCGTCGGTGGCCAGGTCCAGGGCGCTGAACGAGTCGTCGAACAGGTACACCTCGGGGCGTGCCACGAGGGCGCGGGCGATGCACAGGCGCTGGCGCTGGCCGCCGGAGACGTTGGTGCCGCCCTGGGCGATCGCCGAGTCGAGGCCGTCGGGCATCGCGGCCACGAAGTCGCGCGCCTGGGCGACGGTCAGGGCGTGCCAGAGCTCCTCGTCGCTCGCGTCGGGCCGTCCGAACCGGAGGTTGGAGGCGACGGTTCCGGAGAACAGGTAGGGCTTCTGGGGCACCAGGCCGATCCGGTCCCAGAGCACCTGGGCCGCGAGCTCACGGACGTTCGCGCCGTCGAGGACCACGCGTCCTCCGGTGGGGTCCATGAGGCGGGGCACGAGGTTGAGCAGGGTGGTCTTGCCGGCGCCGGTGCCGCCGATGATCGCGATCGTCTGGCCCGCGGCCCCGCGGAAGGTGATGTCCTGCAGGACCGGGCTCTCCGCACCGGGATACGTGAACCCGACCTGCTCGAAGGCGAGGTCGGCGTGCCCGGTGACCTCGGTGGCGCCGTGGTCGTCGACCACCACGCTGGTGCGGGTGTCCAGGACCTCGCGGATCCGCTCGGCGGAGACCATCGCGCGGGGGATCATCATCGTCATGAAGGTCGCCATCATGACGGCGATGAGGATCTGGATCAGGTAGGCGATGAAGGCCGTGATCGAGCCGACCTGCATCTCGCCCGAGGCCACCCGCGGCGCGGCGAACCACAGCACGAGCACGCTGGAGCCGTTGAGCATGAGCATGATGATCGGCTGGATGAGGATCATCAGGAGGCCCACGCGGCGGTTGGTGTCGGTCAGGCTCGCGTTGGCCGTCTCGTAGCGCGACTCCTCATAGCTCTCGCGCGTGAAGGCGCGCAGCACGCGGATCCCGGTGATCTGCTCGCGCAGGACGAGGTTGATGCGGTCGATCCGCTCCTGCATCACGCGGAACAGGGGGGCGGCCCGGAAGATGATGAGCCCGACGGCCACCAGCATGACCGGGACCATCACCGCGATCAGCCAGGCGAGCCCGGCCTCCTCGCGCAGCGCCAGGACCACGCCGCCTATGCCCGTGATCGGGGCCTGGACCAGGAAGTTCAGGGAGAAGAACACCAGCATCTGGACCTGCTGGACGTCGTTGGTCGAGCGGGTGATCAGCGAGGCGGGCCCGAAGCGGTGCATCTCGTGACTCGAGTACGTGGCGACCCGGTCGAACACCTGGGTGCGCAGGTCACGGCCCACCTGCATCGCGGAGCGGGCCGCGCAGTAGTTCGCGATGATGATCGCGACGATGTTCCCGAAGGTCACCAGCAGCATCCAGCCGCCCAGGCGCCAGATGGTGTCGATCTCCCCCTTGGCCACGCCCTCGTCGATGATGTCGGCGTTGAGGGTGGGGAGGTAGAGGTTGGCGAGCACGCCGATCGACTGGAAGACGATGACGAGCACGATCCACATCCGGTACGGACGCAGGCTCGCGAGCGCGAGGCGCAGAAGGGTCACGGCGGGGTCCTCTCGGGCGTGCAGGGCGGGGCATCCCCGACGCTGGTCGACACTACCGGCGGGCTCCGACGAACGACATGCGGTTTCCGTCCGCCCGTGGCGAATCCGACCATCCAGGGCCGCTCCCGGCGGGTTCGCTACGGTGGCGGGGTGAGTCGTCGCATGCAGCAGCTCGTCATCGCCTTCGTGGCACTGGCCCTCGCCGTCCCCTTCGGCGCCATCGGCCTGGCGCAGCTCTTCGGTGACCAGGAATCCTCCGAGGAGGTCACGGCCACCGCGGCGACGGACACCCGCGCCGCCGTCGACCCCTCCTCGCAGCCCGAGCCCGCGCCCACCACGGCGCCGGCGCCGCCTGCGGGCCTGACCGAGCAGACCTCCGACGGCGCCCAGGCGACGTTGCGCTACCTCCTCGAGAGCTACGCGTACATGATGGCCACCGGCGACACGCAGGCCTGGACCCAGGGGGTGGATCCGGCGTGCCAGGTGTGCGTCACCTTCATCGCCAACGCCAAGCAGCTCCACCAGCAGGGCGGTTGGGGCGTGGGTGGCGAGTTCACCGTCACCGCCACGAGCTTCGAGGGCACCGGCGAGCCGCCGGCCTCCGGCACCGCCACCGCGGACTTCACCCAGGGCGAGCAGCTGATCATCGACGACCCCGCCAAGGAACCGCTCACCCAGCCGAGCGTCACGGCGCAGATCCAGGCGCGGATGGCATGGGACGGCGAGCGCTGGCGGGTGGGCGACATGTCGATCCTCGAACAGGGCCAGGCGACCTCCGATGCCGGTGGGGCGCAGGGCTGAGCCGATGTCGATGCCCGTCGACCTCGCACGATGCCTGTTCCACCAGCGCACACCGGCCCAGGCGACGGCGCCCGCACTCGTGCCCCTCGGCACCCTGTGCGAGACCGACCCCGAGGCGTACGCCCGCGCCCTGACGAAGTACCAGGACACGCCCGAGCGACGACGACTGCCGGAGACCCGGATCCCGCTCCTGGACGTGCTGTGGACCGAGGTCGTCTTCCTCTCCCCCATCCGCCCGCACGCGATCTGGCGCACGTGGCGCGACGTGGGTGGGATCGAGCTGCCCGAGCAGGAGTTCTGGGCGATCCCCGCAGAGGACGTCCGCCGCCCCGTGGTGCTCGAGCGTCACCTGAGCACCACGGGGGAACCCATCGATCCGCGCGAGGTCCGCGAGTTCGACACCGCGATGTACCGATCCGAGGGCCGGTCGACGCCGGCGAACGAGGACTGGGTGCGGCACCTCCGATCCCAGGGGCGCCGCGGGGCCTGGTTCCACGGCACGCCGCACGTGCTCACGTCGGAGCCGGTGGACCTCGCGCGGGCGCGGGTGATCGGGTGGAGCACGGCGTGAGGTCCGCATCCGCCCTCGCCGCCACCGTCGGAGCCCTCGCCGCGTGGCAGCGCGATGCCGGGCCCGTGCACCTGCACCCCGGGGATCTCGGGTGGGGCGCGATGGCCGGCCAGGAGCGGTTGGCGTCGCGCCTGCGCACCTGGAGCCGCGACGGGGAGGTGCGCGCCATCGGCTTCTTGGACGGGGAGGACCTCCTGCGCCTGGCGATCGATCCCCGGGCCACCGCGGACGCCGCGCTCGCGGCGCGCATCGCCGAGGACATCTGCACGCCCGGCAGCGGGGTGCTCGATGCGCCGCACCCGGCGGTCGAGGCGCGCGGCGCGTCGGCCCTGCGGGCGGCGCTCACGGATCGCGGCTGGGTGAAGGACGAGCCGTGGACGACCTTCCGCCGGGACCTGACCGCACCCGTGGACGACGGGGCCATCCATCGCACGGGCCTGCGCGTCACGGCGGCCCGTCCCGAGGACGCCGAGAGCTGGATGGCCGTGCACCGGTCCGCCTTCGCCGGCGCGGTGCCCGCCGCCCAGGAGCTCGCCGACCTCGCACGGCGATGGGTCGCGATGGTCCGCGGCCCCCTGGCCCGCGACGCCCGGCAGCTCCTGGCCCGGGACGCACAGGGGACGGCCGTGGCGATCATCGCCGTGTGGGGCGCGGGCCGCGGGCGCCCCGGCCTCCTCGAGCCGATGGGGGTGCACGCCGACCATCAGGGCCGCGGGTATGCCACGGCGATCACCCTCGCAGGCGTCCGCGCCCTGCAGGAGATGGGCGCCTCGAGCACCGTGGTCGGCGCCGAGAACTCCAACCTCGGCGCGATGGCGAGCTATGCGTCGTCGGGCTTCGCGGACGATCCGTCGATCCGGGATCTCGTCCCCGGGCGGTAGCAGAACGCGTCCGTCCGGTACGGGATGCCGACGGTGTCCCCCGGCGCGTGCCCGAGGTGCTCGTGGACGTACCAGCGGAGGTTCGCGAGCACCGTCTCGCGGCGTGCGGGCTCGGCGGCGATGACGTAGCTGCGGGTCCGGGCCAGGTCCACCAGCTCGGTCGCGGTGCGACGGTCCTCCCAGCGCACGACGACCCGGTCCACGAGGTCGAGGCCCTCGGCGACGGGCGGCTCGAAGTCGTCCTTCAGCACGTCGCCCGCGTGCATGATCCGTGAGTACCGGTGCACCCAGGGGATCTGCACGTCGAGGGTGTTCCACACCAGCACCAGCACGCCGTCCGGGCGCAGCACCCGGGTGACCTCGCGGCACACGGCGGCGGTGTCGAACCAGTGCCAGGACTGGGCGGCCGTCACGAGGTCCGCGGACGCATCGGGCAGCCCGGTGCTCTCGGCCCGGGCCACGCGGGACGTGACGTGCGGGTCCCCCGCGGCGTCGAGGGCGGTGAGCATGGATCCGCTCGGGTCGATCGCGGTGACCTGCAGCCCTCGTGCGGCCAGGAGCAGGGTGAGCTTCCCGGTCCCGGCCCCGAGGTCCACGGCGTCCCGGGCGCTGGGCCCGGCCCAGCGCCGGATCGTGTCGATCACTGCGGACGGGTAGCCCGGCCGCAGCCGGTCGTAGTCCTCGCCCTGGTCGGCGAAGGCCGCTCCGAGCTCGCGATGGCGCGCGCGGGACGCGAACCGTGGTGCGTCGCGGGCGGAGACGGGCGGGATCGCGGAGGGTGTGTCGGTCACGGATGGATCCTACGGAGCGTCCCGGCGAGGGTGTCCTGCGAGAGGGCCCGGGGGGCGTCCGCGACGCCGGGTCCCCCGACCCGACGTCCCGGGGCGGGCTCCCCCGAGCCCGCCGCCTGCGGTGCGGCCGACCGTGGCGGCGGGCCCCCCGACCCACCGCCACGGGTGCGAGCTCCCCCGAGCCCGCTGCCGCGGCGATCTTCGCAACCCCACCCGGTGGGGTCCCCCGGGGTTCCGTCGATCTGAGGTCAACTCTAGGGAGCGCCCCCGCGGTGGTCGATGGGGAGAACTCCCCGTGGAGGACTCCCCGTGCGGGAGGTCCGCGGTCAGGCCGTCGCGAAGTGGATGGTGGCCGCGGCGGCCAGCGTCAGCGTCGAGCAGAAGCCCAGGCCGAGCTCGACGACGATCCCGATGCCGAGCGTCTTGATGGCCAGCCACGAGGACTCCCAGGCGAGCTTCGGGTCCTTGCGCCGGTACCACTCCGAGCCGTAGAGGCCGAGCACGAACCCGATGAACAGGCCCAGGAACGGGATGACGAAGATGCCCACCACACCCGCGACGAGTCCGACGAGGATCGGCCAGTTGGGGACCTCGGCCTTCTTGAGCTTGCGTCCGGTCAGGACGTAGCTGCAGGTCATGCCGGCGATCGAGAACACGGCGACCAGGGCGAAGCCCACCCAGGCGGGCCAGCCCCCGACGATGATCGCCCACACGAGCATGGTCACCAGGATCGTGATGGAACCCGGCAGGATCGGCAGGACGATCCCGGTCAGGCCGACGAGGAACAGGATCCCCGCGACGATGGTCGCGATGATGTCGAGGGTGAGGGGGTCCACGGGGCCTCCGGGGTGACGGGACACGGTCCGGGCCATCGTACGAGGACGGCGGTGGTGCCTCCGTCCGGGCCCACTGTCATGGAGCGCGATCCGCCGGCGTCCGAGACTCCTGCCACAGAGATGCCTGCGGCGCCCGGGACGAATCCCCCGAACCTCGCAGGTCGCTCGCGCGGACCGCAGCGGGGTCGCTACGGCCGACGAAGCACTGTTATCGGACCTGAGGATCCACCATGGACGCGCCCCGCCCCATCCGCCGCCGCACGATGATCGCCGCGGGGACGGCCTGGGCCGCGCCCACCGCGGTCCTCGCGACGGCGGCACCGGCTCTGGCGGTCAGCGCGTCCTGTGCCTCGGCGTGCCCGAGCCTGGCGTGGGGCGGTGGTGTGAACACGAACGCATGGGTCTGGGAGATCAACGGCAGCTTCGACACGGCTCCGCCCATGCAGCCACCCAGGTCGTACCGGCCGTCCACCGGGAACAACGCGTGCACAGGCGCGTCCGGAGGCACCGGAGGCGGAACCCTTGCCGACGCGATCGTCGTCGAGGCGAACCCCACCCAGGCCACCTCGCCGCAGTACGTCACCTACACCCGGCCTCTCTGCCTCACGAGCGGTTACCGGTACACCTTCGACTTCACGGCCGTGACGTACGGGACCAATGTGCGTGCCGCGTACCTGGACACTGGGATCCTGCGGGCCGGGTCCGCCGTGGCCACCGCCCCGCAGGTCTCGGCACCGGCGGGCAGCACGAACAAGCAGGAGCCGGTCTCCTTCTCCTATGCGCCCGTGGTCTCGGAGAACCTCTCGTTCGAGCTGCGCTGGACGTTCGGCGCGACCCCGCGTCGTACGCGGGATTCTGCAACCAGAATGCCGACGACATCGGCCTCTCGGCGCCCACCATCACCTGCCAGCGACTCTGACACGGGGGCGACGCGCGCGTCCGTGCGGCCCGCTCAGGCCGTGACGGTCACCTCCGAGGTGCGGTCCGGGCGGCGGCGCACGTGGATCTGCTCGGGGATGCGGGTCTTGAGCTCCCCGACGTGCGAGACGATCCCGACGGTGCGCCCGGAGTCGGCGAGGTGGCCGATCTCCTCGATGACGGCGTCGAGCCTCTCGGGGTCCAGGGACCCGAACCCCTCGTCGATGAACAGCGTCTGGATCTGGACTCCTCCCGCCTCGGCGGAGACGATGTCGGCCAGGCCCAGCGCCAGCGCAAGGGACACGAAGAAGGTCTCCCCGCCCGAGAGCGTCTCCGGGACCCGTGACTGATCGGTGCGGCGGTCGACCACCAGGAGGTCCAGGCCGGTGCGGCGGGCACCGCGGGCGCCGGTGTCGCGCAGCAGCTCGAGGTCTGCTCCCGAGAGCTGGCGGAGGCGGGCGTTCGCGGCGACGATCACGTCCTCGAAGCGCCGCATGAGCACGAACGTGGACAGGCGGATCCGGTCGCCGTCGGCGGAGCCGCCGGTCGCGAGGTCCGCGACCCGCACCACGGCGCCCGCGTTCTCGCGCACGGCGACCATCGCGGCGAGCGCCCGGTCCAGGGTCGCGCGGGCCTCCGTCGTGCGGCGCGCGGCCGCGAGCGCCTGGCCTGCCTCCTCGCGCGCCGTGCCCGCGGTGCGTGACGTGGTCTCGACGGCGGCCCCGGCGGCGGTGAGCGCCTCCTCGGCTCGGCGCACGGAGTCCTCGTCGGCCGTGGCGTCCCGGATGCCGGGCTCCGCGAGACCGTCGGCCAGACGGGCCTCGTCGAGGGTGCGGGCGGCGACCCGCGCGCCGCGCCGTTCCCGATCCTGAGAGGTCAGGGCGAATGCGGCGGCGTCCTCGGCACGGGCCGGCAGGGCAGGCGCCTCCCCGTCCTCCCGCAGCCGGGCCGCGGCCTCCTCGCGCGCCACGGTGACCTCCTCGCCCAGCTCGCGCACCCGCTCGCGCCCCCGGGCTGCCTCCAGGACGGCCTCGCGGAGCCGGCCGGCCCACCGGGCGCGGTCGCGGTGCACGGCGCGCCGCCGGGAGACGGATGCGTGCTCACCGCGGGCTTCGGCGACAGCACGGCGGTCGGTGTCCAGGGACTCGGCGGTCGCCTCGAGGGTGGCGCGGAGCGCACCGGCCTTCTCCGCCGACTCCGCGACGCGTCGTCGCAGGGCGGCGGTCTGCTCATCGTGCTCGGCGATGCGCGTCTCGGCCCTGGCGGCGGTCGCGAGCTGGGTGCGGGCCTCGGCGACGGCGGCCTGCGCGGTCTTCTCGGCGGCGACGGCCGTGGGCACGTCCAGGCCCGCGGAGGCGTCGACGGCGGCGTCCAGGCGGGTTCCGGCGACCTCGACGGCGCTGCCGAGGGACGCGGCGGTCGCCTCGGCCGCGACGCGGTGCTTCTCGGCAGCGTCGAGCTGTTCGTCGTCGACCAGCTCCTCCTCGGAGCTCGCGGGGCTCGGGTGCTCTGTCGCGCCGCAGACGGGGCACGGCTGTGCGGGTTCGAGGGACAGGGCGAGCTCGGCGGCGAGGTGCGCGGTGCGTCGACTGCGCAGGGTGTGCTCGGCGTCCGCGGCCTGCTGCGCCTGGACCAGGGCGACGCGGGCCGCCTCGCGGGCGGCCTCGAGCTCGACGGACCGGGCCACGGCGGCACGGGCGGCGGTGAGGCGCCCCTGGGCCTCGTGGGCGGTGACCTGGGCGCCGCTCAGGGCTTCGCCACGTGTGCGGGCCTCGTCCCGCTCCTGGACGAGCGCCTGGCGCGCGGCGGGGCGCGCCTCGAGCTCGACCTGCGTGGAGGTGATGCTCTCCTCGAGCGTCGTGAGGGCGTCCCGGCGAGCTGCGAGCTGCTCGGCGCGCCCGGCGAGGCCGCTCTCGGTCTCCGCGAGACCGGCCAGCTCGCCGGCTCTCGCGGTCTCGTGCTCCTGAGCCGAGGCCAGAGCCGGGGCGGGCTCCGCCTCCTCCGTCCGCGCGGCGAGGTCCGGCACGTCAGCGCGGGCCGCGGCGATGAGCTCGTCCCGCGCGCGGTCGGCACCGTCCGCGGCGAGGGCGGCGGTGTCGCGACGGCCGACGGCCGCGAGCACGGGCCGTGCCGCCTCGTCGAGGCGGAGCGCATGCTGGTCCTCGCGATGCGCGTCCCGCCCCTGGGCCAGGCGTGCCGCGAGGGCGTCGAGCTCCTCCCGGCGGCGGACCCTGCGACGGGTCTCGCGAGCCGCTTCGAGCACGGACCGCGCCGCGCCCTCGGCGGTGACCGCGGCGTCGCGCCGAGCGACGGCCTGCTGGGCGGCGTCCGCGATGGCGGCGCCGATCTCGTCCGCATCGGCGGCCAGGTCGTCGAGCTCGAAGGCGTCCGCCCGGGCCGTGAGCGCGGCGCGGGCCTCGTCCTCGGTGCCGGCGGCCTCGGCGAAGCGCGCGACCTCGCCGGTGAGCGCGCGGCGCGCCTCGGTGACCTCGGCCTTGGCGGCACGGCGCATGACCTCCAGGCGCTTCTCGATCTCCTCGAAGACCTCCGTGCCGAAGACCCGGGTGAGCACCGCCTGGCGGTCCTCGGTGCGGGCCCGGAGGAACCGCGCGAACTCGCCCTGCGGCAGGAGCACCGTCTGGGTGAACTGCTCGCGGGTCAGCCCCACGGCCCGGGCGATCTCGCGCCCCACCTCGTCGAGGCGGGTCGCGATCGGCACGACCTCCTCTCCCAGGCCGCCCTCGCCGGCGAGCACCGGGGCGATGAGGTCCGGGGAGGTGAGGCGCCACAGGATCGCGGACGCCTGCTCCTTCGTGGTCCCGGAGCCGCGCAGCTTGGGCCGCAGGCGCTCGGGCTCGCGGCGCACGCGGTAGATGCCGGAGCCGGTCTCGAACACGAGGTCCACGACGCTGGGCTCGGCGGGGTCGGAGAACTGCGAGCGGATCCGGTCGGGGCTCGCGCCGCTGCCTGCGACGTGCCCGTACAGCGCGTAGACGATCGCGTCGAGGATCGTGGACTTGCCCGAGCCCGTGGGGCCCTCGAGGAGGAACACCCCGCCGGCGCCGATCGCCGCGAGATCGAGGTCCACCTCGTCGCGGAACGGTCCGATGCCTCGCAGACGCAGGTGGTGCAGCTTCATGACGCCTCCTGCCCGGCGGCGCGCACCTGGCGGTAGGCGTCCTCGAGGACGGCATGCTCGGACGGCGTGGGGGCGCCGCCGGTGACGTGGGCGAGGAACTCGTCCATCACCTCCACGGGGTCCGCTCCCCGGGCGACGGCGGGGGCGGCCGCGGCGGCCTCGCGGCCCTCGGGCCGGTACTCGGTCAGCAGCAGGTGGGGGTAGGCGGCGCGCAGCGTCTCCTGGAGGTGCGGGGGGCGGGCCCGGTCGGTGACGACGGCCTTGAGGTGGTCCTCCCCGTGCTCGGGGGCGTGGGACAGGATCTCCTCGAGCGTCCCGTGCAGCTCGGTGAGCGCGCGGGGGACGGGGGTGCGGATCCTCTCGACCGTGGCGACGCCGGGCTCCTCGAGGTCGATCAGGAGCACGGACTTGCCGTGGTCCTTCTCCGAGAACGAGAACGCCAGCGGCGAGCCCGAGTAGTGCGCGGGGCCGCCGACGGAGCGGCTGAGGTCCTGGCAGCCGTGGAGATGCCCGAGCGCGAGGTAGTCGAAGCCGCCGAGGACCGCGGCGGGCACCGAGTCCACCCCGCCGACCCGCAGGTCGCGTTCGGAATCGCTGGGGGTCCCGCCGGTGACGAAGGTGTGGGCGAGCACGACGGTGCGGGCGCCGGGGTGGTCCGCGGCGCGGCGGCGCACGCGGTCCAGGGCCGCCACCGTGACGGCCTCGTGGGAGCGGCCCAGAGGCTGCCCGCCCGCGGGCGCGAGCGCGTGCCGGGCGAGGTCCGGCTCGAGATAGGGCAGGCCGAAGAACAGCACCTCGCCGTGCCGGTCCTCGAGGATCACGGGATGGTCGATCCCGGGGGTGTCGGCGAGGATGTGGACGCCGGCCCGCAGGAGCGGTGCCCCGAAGCCCAGCCGGGTCGCGGAGTCGTGGTTGCCGGGGGTGAGGATCACGGTCGTGACCTCCGCGAGGCGCGCGAGCGTCCGTCCCAGCAGCCGCACCGCCTCGACCGGGGGCACCGCGCGGTCGTAGACGTCGCCCGGGACGACGACGGCGTCGACCTCCCGCTCCGCGACGAGCTCGACCAGCCAGTCGTGGAAGCGCTCCTGGTCACCCTGGAGATCCACCCCGTGCAGGGTGCGTCCCAGGTGCCAGTCCGACGTGTGCAGGATCCTCATGCCCGTCACAGTAGGGGCATCGTCCGACGAACGACGGCACCACCGGGTGACCGCGAGCCCACCCGGTGCCCGAGGACCCGACCCCGCGGTCGGGGCGCCCCCTTCGTCGGCCCCGGGGTCTAGGTTCGAGGCAGAGAGGTCGACCTCGACCCTCTCCTCGATGCCGAGACCTCGGAGGCCCCGATGACCCACTCGCCCGACAGCTCACCCGCATCCGCCGCTCGCTCCACCGCGGAGACGCCCGACGAGCTCTCCGTCGACGTCCTCGTGCTCGGTGCCGGGCCGGTCGGCGAGAACGTCGCGCAGTACGCCGTCGAGGGCACCGAGCTCACCGCGGCCCTGGTCGAGGGAGAGCTCGTCGGCGGCGAGTGCTCCTACTGGGCGTGCATGCCGTCCAAGGCGCTGCTGCGACCCCTCGACGTCGCGGCGAGCGCCGCCCACCTCGACGGCGTGAGCACCCCCGTCGTCGAGCCCGAGGCCCTGCTGGCACGGCGCGACGTCTGGGTCTCGCACTACGACGACGCCTCGCAGGTGCAGTGGGCCGACGGCGCGGGCCTGCAGGTCCTGCGGGGACATGGACGCCTGGTCGGCGAGCGCCTCGTCGAGATCACGACGCACGACGGCCCCGATGCCGCTCCCGCGACGCGTCGCGTCCGCGCCCGCCACGCGGTGGTCCTGGCCACGGGCAGCGTGCCCGTGGTCCCCGACGCCCTGGCCGCGATCCTCCCGTGGGGCTCCCGGGATGCGACCGGCGTCCGGGAGATCCCCGGACGGCTCGTGATCATCGGCGGCGGGGTCGTCGCGAGCGAGGCCGCCACCTGGATGACAGCGCTCGGCTCCCAGGTCACCCTTCTCGTGCGCGGCGCGGGTCTGCTGTCCTCGGACGAGCCCTTCGCGGGCACGGCCGTGGCGTCCGCCCTGCAGGCGGCCGGGGTGCAGGTCGAGACCGGGGTCGAGGTCACCGAGGCCACCCGGGACGGGGCGCGGGACACCGGGACCGGCCGGGTCCACGGCGGGACCGTGCACCTGACGGTGCGGGACCGCGACGGCGGGGGCACCCGCACCCTCGAGGCCGACGAGGTGCTCGTGGCCACCGGCCGCCGGCCCCGCCTGGACGACGTGGGCCTCGACAGCGTGGGACGGACGCCGCAGGACGTCACCGAGGGCCGGCTCCCGTCGTGGCTGTCGGCCGTCGGCGACGCGAGCGGCGAGGCGCCGCTGACGCACTGGGGCAAGTACCGGGCGCGGGTGCTGGGTGATCGGATCCGCGCCGCCGCCCTCGGCGAGGAGCCCGAGCCCGTCCCCGAGGACGTCCCCGTCCCGCAGGTCGTGTTCACCGACCCGCAGGTCGCGAGCGTGGGCCTGACCGAGGCGCGGGCCCGCGCGGCCGGGCACGACGTCGTCACCGCGCGGATCGAGCTGCCCGGGGCGGCGGGGGTCTCCCTGCTGCGGGACGACGCCGCGGGCACCGCCCAGCTGGTCGTGGACCGCGCCACCCACCACCTGCTCGGGGCGACCTTCGTGGGACCGGAGATGGCCGAGGTGGTGCATGCCGCAACCGTGGCGATCGTGGGCCGCGTGCCGGTGGACGTGCTGCGTCACGCCGTCGCCAGCTATCCGACGTCCTCGGAGCTGTGGCTGCGTCTGCTCGAGGAGCTGCCCCGGGAGCTGCGCCGACCGGCCTGAGCCCCGCCCGCGGGCACCGCGTGGCACGATGACGAGGTCGCCGCCCTTCCGGGCGGTGACTACCGGGAGGTCCCCCATGCAGCCCGTCCGCCCCGCGGTCGCCGCGGCCACCGGCGCCTACCTGGCCAACTGCGCGCTGGGGATCTCGGTGGCCCTGCGGCTCGTGGACACCTCGCGCGTGCGCTGGGTGCACCATGGGATGTACGTCGCCACCTCGGCCCTGACCGTCGGGGCGACCGCCGTCTGCGTGGTGCGTCGTCACCCGGCGGCCCTCCCCCTCGCGCTGGCGACGGTCCCCCTGTTCCTGCTGCAGGCGCACGGGTCCCGGCCGCTTCGCCGGCACGCCCGTGACGCAGTCCTCGCGGCCCCCGCCTATGCCGCCGCGGCGGCCCTGACCCGCATCCGGAGCTGATATGGACCTCCTCGACGCCGTCTTCTCCCGCCGCACCACCAACGGCCCGTTCCTGCCGGACCCGGTCCGCCCCGAGCACCAGCAGCTGCTGATCCGCGCCGCCGCGGCCGCGCCGTCGCAGTTCAACAGCCAGCCCTGGCGGTTCGTGCTCATCGAGGACCGCGACACCATCGGCACGATCGCCGAGATCAGCGGCGCCAGCATGACCCGCGTGATGGGTGAGGGCACGTTCTTCCACCGCTACCGGCGGTGGTTCCGCTTCAGCCGTGAGGAGATGGACGCCCAGCGCAGCGGCATGCTCTTCGACCGCATGCCCGCGCTCCTGCGTCCCTTCACCCAGCGCGCCTTCACGCCGTCGGGGCAGAAGCTCATGAACCGCCTGCGGGTCCCTCAGACCCTCGGAGCGGAGAACCGCAAGCTCGTGGCCGGGTCTCCGCTGCTGATCGGCGTGATGCTCGAGCGCGGTGAATACCGGCCCGGGGAGCTGTCGGGCTTCTACTCGGTGTTCTCGATGGGTGCCGCGATGGAGAACCTGTGGCTGACCACGGTCGCGCTGGGCATGGGCATCCAGTTCGTCTCCTTCCCGATGGAGGCTCCCGAGCAGTGGAAGCGGATCGTCGACATGCTCGACGTGCCCGAGGATCTCGAGCTGATGGCCGTGTACCGGCTGGGGTACG
Organism: Brachybacterium sp. AOP25-B2-12; assembly: GCF_052378625.1. Taxonomy (NCBI): domain Bacteria; kingdom Bacillati; phylum Actinomycetota; class Actinomycetes; order Micrococcales; family Dermabacteraceae; genus Brachybacterium; species Brachybacterium sp. AOP25-B2-12. The sequence goes on from NZ_JBQSXW010000019.1 coordinate 47,765, forward strand.
TCCCTCGCCAGACGCGGCGCCCCGCGATCGACTGGTCCAGCAGCGAGCGCAAGCGCCCCTCGCAGTTCGTGTTCCGGGAGACCTGCGCGACCCCGCAGACGGGCTGGGACGACGACGGCCGCCCGGGGCATGGCGGCGCCGAAGAGGGGTAGCAGGAGCAGGGAGGGAGCGAGCAGCGGTGGCGGGATCAGCACCGGATCCGGCATCCGCCGCGACGCCGCCCGCTGACCCGGGCGGGGACCTCGCTACCGCTCGTGCACCACGAGCGTGCGGGACACCCCGTGGTGCCGGACCGCCCACGCGCCGGCACCCGACCGTCCCGGCAGCAGAGCGCGCAGCTCCGCCGGGGTCCGCGCACGCCGGATCGACAGCAGTCCGTCGCAGCGCAGGAACGTCCGGCGTCCGACCAGCGGCAGGGTCAGGACCCACCAGGTGGCCCAGGCCAGTCGGGAACGCCGCAGGTCCCCATGGACGGCGAACGACCGGGCGAGCACGACGGAGTCCGCGAGCAGCGCCGTGAGCGCGGCGTCGTCCAGGTGGTGCAGCACGTGGTTGGAGACGACGACGTCGTAGCGGTCCCCGGCGGCGACCAGCTCGGAGGACAGCGCGGAGACCCACCGAGGGTCCACCCCCGTGCCCGCACCGTCACCCCTGCGCGCGAAGGCACCGGCCCGCGGGTCGGGGTCCGCCCCGGTGACGCGCACCCGGAGCCCATCGGCGCGGGCCCACTGCGCGAGGGCTCGCGTCACGTCCCCTCCCCCGCTGCCCAGGTCCAGCAGCGTGGCCTGCCCGCGGGCGGCCTCCGCCTCGCGCAGCGAGGGTCGCAGCAGCCGACGATAGAGGCCACGCCATCCCGAGAGGGACCGGTTGACCAGGGAGAACTGGGCGTAGGTGCGGTCCAGCGCGACCGGGTCGCAGGCCGGATCGTCCATGAGCTCGACCTCGCCGACGGCCCGCCTCATCGTCCGTCGCCCTCGGGGACATGCAGGAGCGCGCTCTCGATGCTGAGCCCCGGGCCGAAGGCCATCGCCCCGACCAGGCCCGTCGCGCCCGCGGCCAGCAGCCGGCGGAGCACCAGCAGGATCGTCACGCTGCTGACGTTGCCCTGCTCGGCGAGCACCCGACGGGACGCGGCCATGGCATCCTCCGACAGCGCCAGCCGCGCGGCGACGCGGTCGAGGATCTCGCGCCCGCCCGGGTGGACCGCCCAGTGGTCGACCTGCCCGACCGAGCGGCCGGCGCGGGCCAGCAACGGGTCCAGCGCCGCGGTGACGTGCTCGTCGATGATCCTCGGGACGGCCGCGCCGAGCACCATCTCGAAGCCCTCGTCGCCGATCGCCCAGGCCAGCTCGCCCTCCCCCGCCGGTGCCAGCGCGGTCTCCTGATCGAGCAGCTCGGGCAGGGCGACGCCCTCCGGAGCGGGGCGGGCGCTCAGGAGCACCGCGGCGGCTCCGTCGGCGAACAGGGCGTTGCCCAGGATCGTGTCGGGGTCATTGCGCACGTGCAGGTGCAGGGTGCACAGCTCGACGCACACGACGAGCACGACGGCGTCCGGGTCCGCGGCGCAGAACCCTGCGGCCGTCCGCAGGGCGCCGAAGGCCGCGTTGCAGCCCATGAAGCCCAGGTGGACGCGCGCGACATCGGCACGCAGCCCCAGGTCCGCGACGAGCCGCACGTCGGGTCCGGGCGCGAAGAACCCGGTGCAGGACACCGTGACCACGTGGGTGATCAGACCGGCGTCCAGGTGCGGGGCATCGGTCAGCGCGGCGCGCGCGGCGGCGGCGAACAGGCCCGGTGCCTCCTGGGCGTAGACGCGGTTGCGGACTCCCGTGGTCGGGCTCTGCAGCGCACCGGTCACGGCGTCCCGATAGTCCCCCGCGCCCCACGGGGGCGCATCGGCCGAGAGCTCGGGAAGGACGGTGCGGCGGCTGTCCACGCCGGCATTCGCGAAGACCGCACGTGTCAGGCGCGCCCCGAGGCGCGACATGCCCGGCTGCTCGGCGAACAGCTCGGCGATCTGCGGCTGCGCGATGCGGGTGGGTGGCAGCGCCTCGCCCGTTCCGTGGATCAGGGGCCGCGTCATGCGCAGGCCCCCGTGCTCCGACGGCGTGCGCACGCCGTCCGCGCCCTCTCGGACCTCGTACCCATGGTGACCACCCAGCCCGGCGACGTGCCGCACGACCTGTGCGCCCCGTCCCACCTCGATGCTAGCCCCGGCCCGCATACGATGCGTCCCATGAGCACCTCGACGACGGGACCCGACGCCGCGGCCTCCGTGGTCGATCCCCAGCTGGCCCGCACCTTCGACCTGCGCCTGGCCCGCTACGGCGACGAGCTGCGCCGGGGCCTGCGGACCTGCTACGGCGATCGCGCCGAGGCGACCTTCGAACGCCTGCTGGCCGTCGCCGCCGCGGCCATGTCCGCGCGGCCCGAGGCGCTCCGCATCCGGGACGAGGCCAGCCTGCTGTCCCCGGACTGGCTGCAGGATCCGCGCATGCTCGCCTACGTCGCCTACGTCGACCGCTTCGCCGGGACCCTCGACGGCGTGCGCGGACGGCTGGACCATCTCGATGCCCTGGGCGTCACCCACCTGCACCTGCTGCCGCTGCTGGACCCCCGCCCCGGGGACAGCGACGGCGGCTACGCGGTGCGGGACTTCCGCGCGGTGCGCGCCGACCTCGGCACCATGGAGGACCTCGCCGCCCTGGCCACCGCGCTGCACGCCCGCGGCATGAGCCTCGAGCTGGACCTGGTGCTCAACCATGTGGCCGCCGAGCACGAATGGGCGCAACGCGCCCGCGCGGGCGAGGAGCGGTACCGCGACTACTTCCTCACCTACCCCGATCGCGAGATGCCCGACCGCTGGGAGCGCACCCTCCCCGAGGTCTTCCCCGATTTCGCCCCGGGGAACTTCACCTGGGACGAGGCCATGGGGCGGTGGGTGTGGACCACCTTCAACACCTTCCAGTGGGACCTGGACTGGTCCAACCCCGACGTCCTCGTCGAGTTCGCCGAGATCATCTGCCACCTCGCCAACCGGGGCGTCGACGTGCTGCGCCTGGACGCGATCGCCTTCACCTGGAAGCGGGAGGGGACCGACTGCCAGAACCAGGAGGAGGTCCACCAGCTCACGCAGGTGCTGCGCGCCGTGGCCCGGATCGCCGCCCCCGCCCTGGCCTTCAAGGCCGAGGCCATCGTGGGCCCGCAGGACCTCATCGGCTACCTGGGCACCGGCGAGCACGCCGGGAAGGTCTCCGACATGGCGTACCACAACACGGTCATGGTCCAGCTGTGGTCGGCCCTGGCCTCCCGGGACACGGGGCTGCTCGCGGTCGCCCTCGGGCGCTTCGCCCGCAAGCCCGCGAGCACCACCTGGGCCACCTACGTGCGCTGCCACGACGACATCGGCTGGGCGGTCGACGACCAGGACGCCCGCGACGCGGGACTGGACCCCTTCGCGCACCGCGCGTTCCTGTCGTCCTTCTACGCGGGTGACGTCCCGGGATCCTTCGCCGAGGGACTCGTCTTCCAGCACAACCCCGCCACCGGGGACCGACGGATCAGCGGGTCGCTGGCCTCCCTGGCCGGGCTCTCCCGCGCCCTCGGGCCCGCAGGATCACAGGTCGACGGTGCCGTGCACCCGTCGCCCGGCACGGACGCGAGCACGGAGGTCGAGATCGGCCGATCCGTGGATCGGATCCTCCTGCTGCATGCCGCGATGCTGGGATTCGGCGGGCTGCCGCTGCTGTACATGGGCGACGAGATCGCCCTGCTCAACGACACGGGCTTCGCCCGGGAGCCCGACCATGCCGCCGACAACCGCTGGGCGCATCGCCCGGTCATGCCGTGGGAGGCCGTCGCCGCCGCGGAGGAGGACGTGCGGGCCGAGGGCGGGCCCCGGACGCCGGCGGGCCGGGTGCTGGCGGGACTGCGCCATCTCGTCGCGGTCCGGGCATCGACGCCGCAGCTCCACGCCTCCGTCGAGTCCCAGGTCCTGGGCGGTGCCGACCGGCGCCTGCTGCTCCTGCACCGCGACCACCCCGAGGGCGTCATGCTGCAGGTGCTCAACGTGTCCGAGGACCCCGTCGACCTCGATCCGACCGCGCTGCGCGATGCCGTGGGCACGGCGCCGCGGGAGCTCCTGTCCGGGCACGGCTGGGACCTCGCGGTTCCGCGCGTGAGCATCGCGCCGTACCAGGTGCTCTGGTTCGTCGAGTCCTGACGGACACGTCGCGACGCGGGCCACCGGGCTCGGGCACTCAGGGGAGCCGCGCGCCGCCGTCGATCAGCGGCGCAGGCGGTACCTCAGCGCGAACGCGGCGCCGCCGAGCACCAGCAGCCCGAGGGCGGTCAGCGCGATCGGCGCGAGCTCCGCACCTGTGCGCGGGAGCCGGCCGGACGGGGCGCCCGCCGCCGTGGACCCGGGCATCGACGAGGCAGACCCCGGCGTGGTCGACCCCGTCGACGTCCCGCTCGGTGCGGCCCCGCCGGTGGACGTCGGGGCGTCGCTCGGCGTGGGGGCATCGGTGGGCGTCGGGGTGGAATCCCCGGGGGCGTCCGTGAAGCCGCCCGCCAGGCCCAGCACCAGCGGGTTGTGGTCCGAGGAGGCGAACGGCCCCTCCTCGTTGAGCTCGACGACGTTGGTGCGCTGGCGGCTGTACAGGGCCAGCGGCGACTCGGGCCCGTTGATGCCCCAGTCGTCGGCGCCCGTGATCCGGGCGGCGGCCGACCTGTTGGCCAGCACGTGGTCCAGGGATCCCACGGCGCCGTCGAAGCTGTAGGACCAGCCCTCGGGGTCGTGGGTGCTCGCGACGTCGACGTAGCCCTTGTCGTAGAACACGTGGAGGGGCTCCTCCTGGGTGTAGGCGTTGAAGTCGCCGCCCAGCAGCACGTCCTGCACGCCCAGACGGGCCTGGGTGTCGGCCACCCACGTGTCCAGCGCCCACGCCTGCAGGAGACGCGAGGTGCGGGAGTTGCCCTGGACCGGATCCGCCGGGAGGTTCGCGTCCGCGGCGTCCTTGGAGCCCTTGGACTTGAGGTGATTGACGACGAAGAGGAACGGCGTGCCCTCGCGGCCGTCCGGGGCGACGGGGACGAACACCTGGCCCAGCGGCTCGCGGGCGTTGGAGAACGCCGGATCGCCGACGAGGACCTGCGCGTCGCCGACGGGGCGGGCGAGCGCGGGCTTGTAGATGATCGCGTTGGTGATGACGTCCTGGCCGCCGTCGCTGCCGTGGGCCGCGTAGGCGCCGGCCGTGGGCACGTATGCCCAGGTCCCTGCGCCGTCCCGCGCGTTGAGCGCGGCGACCAGGGTCGCGGTCGCCTCGTCGGGCTCCTCGCCGAGGCGCGCGGAGTTCTCGATCTCCATCAGGCCCACGACGTCGCCGCCGGTCGCGGAGATCGCCGAGACGATCTTCTGCTGCTGACGGGCCAGGCCCGCCGCGTCCCAGGCGCCGCGCGGTGCGCAGCCCTCGCGCACCGAGGTGCCCGTGCCGTCCATGTCGGTGTAGGGCACGCAACCGGGCACGGAGTCCCCGAGGGTGGTGAAGTAGTTGAGCACGTTGAAGGTGCCCACCTGCAGGTCGCCGCCCACCTCGGCGGGGGCATCGGTGCGGGTGTCCTCGAAGTCGATGCCGTCGGTCCCGGGCGAGGTCCACGGGCCGGTGGGGTTCAGGCGCCACCGGTCGAAGGAGAAGGCGACGACGACGGGACGGGTGAACGTGGGGTGGGATCCGACGCGCACGGGCTCCTCGGTGCTGAGGTAGCTCATGGGCTGGGTCGGGTTCTGGCCGAAGTTGGTGGTCCTGCCGTCGTCGAGCAGCACCGTCTGCGCGGCCTGCGCCTGCTGGATCGCCGTGGCCTCCGGGCCGGGGCGGTGGGTGTCGCCGGCCTGACGGTGCGGCGCGTCGCCGATGGCGAGCACGACCTCGCCGAACCGGTGGGTCTCGTAGACGTCGGTGACGGTGAAGTCACCGGGCGCGGGCTGGTAGAGCATGCTCTCCAGGCCCTCGCGCTCGGCCGCGTCGGTCGGGAAGCGGTCGAGGGTGACCGGGCGCACCGCGGGGGCGGGCGTGTCGGCCGCGGACAGCCCGCCGGAGCGTACGGTGATCTGGGTCGAGCCGTTGTACTCCGAGACCGCGCCGGTCACACGCACGGAGTCCCCGATCCGGGCGGCGGCCACGGTGTCGGGCGAGTACACGAACAGGCCGGTCGAGGCCGCCTTGGCGGCGGGGTCGATCGGTCCTCCGGTGCCGCCGGTCTGGATCACGTAGCCGCTCAGCCCACCGGTCGCGTAGACGGCGGTGACGACGCCCTCGGTGGTGACGGTCCGGCCCGCGAGCGGCGAGGAGGCGCCGGTGCCCTGGATCTCGGCGATCGGCACGACGGTCCCGGGCGGGTCGGTGGGATCCGGAGGATCGGTCGGATCCGTCGGCCCGGTGGCGCCGCCCGTCGTCGACTCCGGGGTCGGGGCTCCGGCGACGAAGTCCGTCGAGTTCTCCCCGGTCGCCGCCCTGCGTGCGATCGAGGTGGTGTTGCTGGTCGCGGGGGCGGGGGCCGTGCCCGAGAACGTCGTGGCCGTGCCCCAGCCCACCAGGTCCAGGACCGCGGGGTCGCTGCCGCAGGCGGCGCCGGTGCAGGCCAGGGTGCCGCTCGCGTCGGAGAGGGCGAAGACGCCGCTGGTCACCGAGACGGCGATCGTGCCCTCCGCGTCGGGCGACGGCAGGGCGGTGGTGCCTCCGGCGCCCTTGCCGAGCTGGATCAGGGAGGTCGCGCCTGCCGGGATCGACCCCGTGAGCTTCAGGACGTTGCGCGCGTCGAAGGTGCCGGTGGCCGAGGAGTACTGCAGCGTCCAGCCCTCGATGCTCACCGCGGCGCCGCTGGAGTTGTGCAGCTCGACGAAGTCGTGGGTGTACGTGGCGCCGGAGTTGCCGCCACCTCCGTAGACCTCCTGGATCACGACGTCACCGGGGGTGACGGTCGCCGCGAGCGCCGGGGCGGCGAGCATCGGCACCAGGGCCAGCGCCGGGACGGGCAGGAGGGCCAGCAGCGCGGTCCGACGACGGCGGGACGTGGGAGTGGGCGAGGGCATGAGGGGCTCCAGTGCTCGGCACGGCGGGGATCCGGGAGAAGGGCAGGGTGTCGGGGTCGGACGAGAAGCGGATCGGGTCCGGCCGGACGGCGCACCGGCGTGCCGGGCGGGGCGTCCGAGGAGACGGCGACGGTGCCCGGCCGGAGGTCCGGGCCGGGCACCGCAGGGATCAGCCGCGCAGGCGGCGACGGATCGCGAGGGCGCCGATGCCGAGCACGACCAGGGCGGCGGCCGCGGCGATGTACGGGGCCACGTCGGTGCCGGTCCTCGGGAGGCGGCCGGGGGCGCCTGCCGCGGTCGAGCCGGATGGCGTGCCCGTCGAGGTGGGCACCGCCGCCGAGGAGCTGGACGGGCTCGGGGCCGGGGCGCTGGTGGTCGGGGCGGGCGCACTCGGGGTGGGCGCTGCCGTGCAGTCGCCGCCGGCGGTCACCTCGAGCTGCCGGGACACCGCGGTGCCGGTGTCCGGGGTCGCGGTCACCGTGACGTCGTGCACCCCGGTGGGGAGGCACTGCGGGACGGCCAGGTCGAGCGTGGCGCTCCACTGGCCGGTCTCGGCGTCCTGCGTGTAGGGGGCGGTCGTGGTCCTGCCGTCGATGGTGACGGAGACGCTGTCGACGCGCGGGGCGCCCAGGCTGCGGGACTCGAGCGTGCTCAGCGTGATCCTCCAGGGATCCGCCTCGGTGCCGGCCGCATCGGGGTCGGCGATCGAGAAGCCGATCCCGCGCTGGGAGTAGTCGGGGG
>NZ_JBQSXW010000020.1:0-53270 GCF_052378625.1 Brachybacterium sp. AOP25-B2-12
CGGAAAGATCCCCCTGAAGCAGCCTGCTTCCTGACTCCGGGCACTCAGCCCTGCGCCTGCGCCGATCCTGGCGCGCTCTTTGACGAACCCTGAAACGTGTCTCACGCGACAAGAAAGGAACAATCATCATGGCCAAGGCAGTAGGAATCGATCTGGGAACCACGAACTCCGTTATCGCCGTCTGGGAGGCTGGCGAGGAGAAGGTCATCCCGAACGCGGAGGGAGCCCGCACTACCCCGTCGGTGGTCGCTTTCACCGAGGACGGTGAACGGCTGGTGGGGCAGCTTGCCCGCCGGCAGAGCATCCTCAACCCGAAGGGCACCATCTCGTCCGCCAAGCGGTTCATCGGCCGGTCCTTCGACGAGATCAAGGAGGAAGCCAACGCCGTCGGCTTCGACGTCGTGGAAGGCCCCAACGGCGAAGCACGGTTCAACATCCGCGGCAAGCAGTACGCGCCGGAGGAGATCAGCGCCCAGGTGCTGCGCAAGCTCGTCGACGACGCCAGCAAGTTCCTCGGTGAGAAGGTGACCGAGGCCGTCATCACTGTTCCCGCCTACTTCAACGACGCCCAACGCACCGCGACCAAGGACGCCGGACGCATCGCCGGGCTCGAGGTGCTGCGCATCATCAACGAGCCCACCGCCGCCGCACTGGCGTACGGAATGGACAAGAAGAACCACGAGACCATCCTGGTGTTCGACCTCGGTGGCGGCACGTTCGATGTCAGCCTCCTCGACGTGGGCGACGGGGTCGTCGAAGTGCGATCCACCGCCGGTGACACCCACCTGGGCGGCGACGACTTCGACCGCCGGCTGGTGGACTACTTTGCCGACGAGTTCAAGAACGAGAACGGCATCGACCTGCGCAACGACCCGCAGGCGCTGCAGCGACTGTTCGAGGCGGCCGAGAAGGCGAAGGTCGAGCTCAGCTCGGTGTCCCAGACCCAGGTCAGCCTGCCCTTCATCACCGCCGACGCCAGTGGGCCCAAGCACCTGACCATGACCGTGAAGCGGTCCAAGTTCGAAGACCTCACCGCTGACCTCGTTGAGCGGTGCCTCGGTCCGGTGCGTCAGGCGATGACCGACGCGAAGATCAGCGAGAACGATATCGACGAGGTCATCCTCGTGGGCGGTTCCACCCGCATCCCCGCTGTCCAAGCGCTCGTCAAGCGGCTCACCGGCGGCAAGGAGCCGAACATGACGGTGAACCCCGATGAGGTGGTCGCTGTGGGCGCCGCCATCCAGGCGGGCGTCCTCAAGGGCGACGTCGACGACGTGCTGCTGCTGGATGTCACCCCGCTGTCGCTGGGTGTGGAGACCCGCGGTGGCGTGATGACGAAGATCATCGAGCGCAACACCACCATCCCCGCCCGACGCAGCGAGGTGTTCTCCACGGCCGAAGACAACCAGCCGTCGGTGGAGATCGTCGTCCTGCAGGGCGAGCGGGAGATCGCCGCGGACAACCGGGTGCTGGGCCGGTTCGAGCTCACCGGCATCCGCCCCGCTCCTCGCGGTGAAGCGCAGGTCGAGGTCACCTTCGACATCGACGCGAACGGCATCCTGAACGTGACGGCGAAGGACAAGGACACCGGCACCGAGCAGGGCATCACCATCAGTGACACCTCGAATCTGGACCAGGGCGAGATCGACCGGATGATTAAGGAAGCCGAGCAGCACCGGGCTGACGACCAGGCGCTGCGCCAGGCCGTGGACGCCCGCAACGAGCTGGACTCCGCCGCCTACCAGGTCGAGCGGGTACTGCGTGAGCTCGGCGACGCTGCACCGGAGCACGAGCGTGCCCGCGCGGAGCTGCTCATCACGCAGGCCCGCGAGGCAGTGCAGAACAACGTCGGCGAGCAGGAAGCGAAAGAGCGCACCGGCGAGCTGCTGCAGGTTGCGCAGTCCCTTGCTGCGGCCCGCGCGAACGCCAGCCACGCTGAGCAGCCCGCTCAGGACGACGAAGACGACGTCGTCGACGCCGAGTTCGACAAGTAGCACGGAGGGAGGATCGCGATGGTCGAGGGGCAGAACGAGGAGCAGAACGAGGACACGCGGGCCGTGGACCTGCTGAACGACGACCTCACCGACGTGTCCCCGGAGGAGATCCGCGCCGCGCAAGCAGCGGTCGCCTCCCAGTTGGAGACGGCCGAGGACCGGTGGCGCCGGGCGGCGGCGGACTACGACAACCTCCGCAAACGGATGGCGCGCGAGATCCAGACCGTCCGCGAGCAGGAGCGGCGGCACACCGCCAAAGCCTTCTTGCCTGTCGTCGACGGGCTGGACCGGGCGCTCAGCTTCGGGGTGGATCTTGACGAGGGCGTTCTGGGTGGCATGAAGGCCGTCCGGGCGCAGGCCGCTGATGCGTTGCGCGCACTCGGGTACCCCGAGATTGTCACCGACGGTGCGGAGTTCGACCCGCAGCTGCACGAGGCGGTCTCGGTCGTCGAGGATGCCAGCGTCCCGCCGCGCAGCATCCTCGCCGTCACTCGCCCCGGGTTCGGAACGCCTGAGCGGATGCTGCGACCGGCTGCGGTCGTGGTCACCCGCAGGCCGGAGGAGGAGTAGGAGATGGCGGAGGATCTCTACAGCGTGCTGGGGGTCTCCCGGTCGGCGGATCAGAAGGAGATCCGCCGCGCCTACCGGGAGAAGGCCCGCAAGTTCCACCCGGACGTCAACAAGGCCCCGGGGGCGGAGGAGACCTTCAAACGGATCAGTGAAGCCCACGATGTGCTGTCGGACCCGGAAACCCGCTCACAGTACGACCGGTTCGGTGAGAACTTCCGGCAGTACGCCGCCGCGGACGCGGCTCGCTCCTCCGAGCAGCCGCGCCGCAGCGGCGGCACCCGATACACGTGGAGCGGGGGCGGCGCGCAGAGCGTGAGCTGGGAGGACCTCTTCGGGGGCGGCTTCGGTGGTTTCGGTCGCGGCGAGGACCACACCGCGGAGCTGGAGATCACCGTCGAGGAGGCCTACCGGGGCGGGCGGCGCACGGTGCAGGTCGCGTCCCCGTACGGCGGCGCGCAGGAGTACACCATCGACATCCCAGCGGGCGCTGTCGACGGGCAGCGGCTGCGGATCGCGGGCGCCGACGGACAGGACGGGGACCTGCTGGTCACGCTGCGCGTGAAGGGCAGTAAGCGGTACCGGCTCAGCGGCGCGGACATCGAAACGGACCTTCCCATCTCACCGTGGGAGGCGGCGCTGGGCGCGGATGTCAGCCTGCCCACCCCCGGCGGCCCGGTCACCGTGCACGTTCCGCCCGGCTCGTCCACTGACAGGCGGCTCCGCCTGCGCGGGCAGGGGATGCCGCGCAGGGGACAGCCGGGAGACCTGTATGCGCGGGTGAAGGTCGTCGTTCCCCGCACTCTCAGCAAGAAGGAGAGGGAGCTGTTCGAACAGCTCCGCGACGAATCGTCGTTTGATGCCAGGAGAGGATCATGACCTCACGTCACCTGCCCGTCCGTGTCGCCCGGGCCGACCTGGCCGCGACCGCGGTGGCCGCAGGTATCCACCCGGATACGCTGCGGAAGTTCGTCGAGCTGGGGCTGGTCACCGCCCACGTCGACACCAGCGGACGGCTGTGGTTCGCCCGTACCGTCCCCGCCCGCGTGCACACCATCGTGCGTCTGCACTCCGATCTTGCCGTGAACTACGCCGGCATCGCACTCGTGCTCGAGCTGCTCGCCCGCATCGAGCAGCTCGAGCAGCACCGGACCATCCGACTTGAAGGAGACACCCCATGGACATGAACTCACTCACTCAGAAGTCGCAGGAAGCGCTCACCTCGGCCCAGAGCATCGCGGTCCAGGCCGGTCAGATCGAGACGGATGAGGAGCATCTCCTGCTCGCACTGCTGCAGCAGGAGGAGGGGCTGGTTCCCCGACTGCTGCAGACAGCGGGTGCTGACGTGGAAGCGGTACGCGCCGACGTCGAAGCGGAGATCGCCCGCAAGCCCAGCGTCTCCGGGTCCTCCCCGCAGACCGGTCAGGTGTACGTGAGCCGCAGCCTCACCTCCACCCTGGAACGGGCGGAGCGGGAGGCAAAGCGGCTGAAAGACTCCTACATCTCCGTGGAGCATCTCGTTCTGGCCCTCGTCGACGACTCCTCCAACCGTCCCGCGTCCCGCGTGCTGCGCGGGCACGGTGTCACCCGGGAGAGCTTCCTCAGCGCACTCACCAAGATCCGCGGCAACCAGCACGTCAACTCCGCCACCCCCGAGCAGACGTACGAGGCGTTGGAGAAGTACGGCCGTGACCTGGTCGCTGACGCCCGGTTGGGCAAGCTTGACCCGGTCATCGGGCGTGATGCGGAGATCCGCCGGGTCATCCAGATCCTCTCCCGCAAGACCAAGAACAACCCCGTCCTCATAGGCGAGCCCGGTGTCGGAAAGACCGCCATCGTGGAGGGCCTTGCCCAGCGGATCTTGCGTGAGGACGTGCCCGAGGGCCTTCGCGACAAGACCGTGTTCTCGCTGGACCTGTCTGCCCTGGTCGCCGGCGCGAAGTACCGGGGCGAGTTCGAGGAGCGAATGAAGGCAGTCCTGGCGGAAGTGAAGGCAGCGGAGGGACGCATCCTGCTGTTCATCGACGAGCTGCACACCCTGGTGGGGGCGGGAGCCACCGAAGGGGCGATGGACGCCGGCAACATGCTCAAGCCGATGCTCGCCCGCGGGGAGCTGCACCTCATCGGTGCCACCACCCTCGATGAGTACCGCAAGCACATCGAGAAGGACGCTGCCCTGGAACGCCGGTTCCAGACGGTGATGGTCGAGGAACCTGACGTGGAGGACGCGATCTCCATCCTCCGCGGCCTGCGCGAACGGCTGGAGGTCTTCCACGGTGTCCGCATCCAGGACAGCGCACTGGTCGCTGCCGCCGTGCTGTCCCACCGGTACATCACCGACCGGTTCCTGCCCGACAAGGCCATCGACCTCATCGACGAAGCCTGCGCGCGTCTGCGAACCGAGATCGACTCAATGCCCGCTGAGCTCGACGAGCTGACCCGGCGGGTGACACGCCTGGAGATCGAGGAAGCGGCGCTGTCGAAGGAAACGGACACTGCCAGCAAGAACCGGCTGGAGGAGCTGCGCCGGGAACTGGCCGACCTGAAGGCGGAGGCGGACTCCAAGCGCGCCCAGTGGGAGGCGGAGCGTCAAGCGATCCGCAAGGTCCAGGAGCTGCGCGGTGAGCTGGAGCGGCTGCGGCGGGAGGCGGAGGAAGCGGAGCGCTCCTACGACCTCAACCGTGCCGCTGAACTGAGGTACGGGGCTATCGCTGACGCGGAACGACGCCTGCGCGCCGAGGAGGAGCGTCTCACCTCCAAACAAGGCGGGCAGCGGCTGTTGCGGGAGGTGGTCACCGAGGACGAGATCGCCGAGATCGTCGCAGCGTGGACGGGAATCCCCGTGGCCCGGCTGCAGGAAGGTGAACGCACCAAGATCCTCACCCTGGATGCCACCCTCAAGGAGCGGGTGGTCGGTCAGGATGAGGCCATCACGCTCGTCAGCGACGCGATTATCCGTGCCCGCTCCGGCATCCGCGACCCGCGCCGACCCATCGGCTCGTTCATCTTCCTCGGCCCCACCGGAGTGGGAAAGACCGAACTGGCCAAAGCGCTCGCGCAAGCACTGTTCGACAGCGAGTCGGCGATGGTCCGGCTGGACATGAGCGAATACCAGGAACGTCACACCGTCAGCCGTCTCGTCGGTGCACCTCCCGGGTATGTCGGGTACGACGAGGGAGGGCAGCTGACCGAGGCGGTGCGCCGCCACCCGTACAGCGTGGTCCTTTTCGACGAGATCGAGAAAGCCCACCCGGACGTGTTCAACACGCTGCTGCAGGTCCTCGACGACGGCCGCATCACCGACAGCCAGGGACGCACCGTCGACTTCCGCAACACCATCGTCATCATGACCTCCAACATCGGTGCCCATCACCTGTTGGGCTCCGATGGCGGCGCGATCCCCGACGACGTGCGAAACAGTGTGCTCGGTGAGTTGCGCGCCCACTTCCGTCCCGAGTTCCTCAACCGGGTGGACGACATCGTGGTGTTCTCACCGCTGGGTCGTGAACAGATCCAGGACATTGTGGAGCTGCAGTTCACCGACCTGCGCTCCCGGCTGGCCGAGCGTCAGATCCGCATCGAGCTGACGCCCGCGGCACGCCAGCTCATCGCCGACCGCGGCTACGACCCCGTGTACGGTGCGCGTCCGCTGCGACGCTACATCAGCCATGAGATCGAGACCCGGCTGGGTCGTGCGCTGCTGAGCGGGCAGGTGATGGACGGGTCGACGGTCACGCTGGACGTGCAGGACGGCGACCTCGTCTTCAACATCGCAGCGCCCGCCGAAGAGGAGGACGCGGGGTGAGCGCGATTGTGACCTGCCCCAACTGCGGGAAGAAGAACCGTGTCCCCGCCGCCGCGTCGGGGTACCCGCGCTGCGGCGTCTGCAAGAGCGCCGTGCCGTGGATCGTCGATGCGGGCGATGCGGACTTCGCCGAGGTGGCCGAGCAGGCCCCGCAAGTGGTGCTCGTGGACTTGTGGGCCACCTGGTGCGGACCGTGCCGGATGGTCAGCCCTGCCCTCGAGAAGGTCGCCACGGAACGTGCCGGCAAGCTCAAGCTGGTGAAAGTGGACGTGGACGCCGCGCCGGAGACGGCCCGCAAGTTCTCCGGTCAAGTCCCTGGAAGTGGTGTAGCGATCCTTCGCTGAGAGGTCAGGCGGGCAGGGCTGGCAGGGAGCTGGTGGTGACCTCCTCGGTGCTGGTGTCGGGGACGAGGTTGAGGCGGCAGCGGGCGAGGACGTCGAGGCCGAGGTATCGGCGTCCTTCGGCCCATTCGTCGGTCTGTTCGGCCAGGACCGCGCCGACGAGTCGGACGATCGCCTCGCGGGTGGGGAAGATGCCGACGGAGTCCGTGCGGCGGCGGATCTCCTTGTTCAGCCGCTCGGTGGGATTGTTCGACCAGATCTGCACCCACACGTCCTTGGGAAACCCCGTGAACGCGAGCAGGTCTGCGCGGGCCGCGTCGAGGTGCTCGGCCACGGCCGGGAGCTTCTCGCTGACGTAGTCCAGCAGCCGCTCGAACTGAGCGTTCACGGCTGCCGCGTCGGGCTGGTCATAGACGCTGTGCAGCATCGCTTTCACCGCTGGCCACATGCTCTTGGGCGTCACGGCCATGAGGTTCGCGGCGTAGTGGGTGCGGCACCGCTGCCAGGCCGCCCCGGGAAGGTGCGCAGCGATCGCCTCGACCAGTCCCGCATGCGCATCACTGGTGACCAGGCGGACCCCGGCGAGGCCGCGGGCGACGAGGTCGGCGAAGAAGCCGTTCCACGCAGCTCCGGTCTCACTGGTGGCGACCCGCATGCCGAGGACTTCGCGGTGCCCGTCGCCGTTCACGCCGGTCGCGAGCAGGACGACGGCGTTGATCACGCGCCCACCTTCGCGGACCTTCATGGTCAGCGCGTCGGCGGAGACGAACGTGAATGGCCCGGCCTTGTCCAGGGGGCGGTGGCGGAACTGTTCGACGTGTTCGTTAGGCGACTCGGCCATCCGGCTGACTTGCGACTTCGAGAGTGAGTTGATGCCGAGGGTCTTCACGAGCTGGGGCCCCGAATTGTGAAGAGCCCGATATCCTTTCACCCACTTCAACGATGCTCTGGAAATGGCCTGGCTCGCCGAAGCACTCGGTGTCGAATGCGATCATATGCGTGAAGGAATCTTAGTTATTAGCGGGACGGGCTCGAACATCGCAGGCCAGGTCAGGTCGGGGCGATCCGGCGCGTCGTGGGGTGGGAACGAATCTAACGTCTGCGCGAGCGCGATAGATCTTCGGCGAAGCAACGTGAGATCTGAAGGCGGGGTGGGCTGGTGCGGGCGACCCCCGTTGGACGTCCTCGCCGCTGTTCTGAAGCCCCTCCGTTCGAACGTCTCGGAAATTTCACACATTCGATCTGGATCACCTCCGCACGTCCTCCCGCGCCACCACCTCCGGCCGCAGCTCCACCCGCCGCAGCAGCTGCGCGTTCAGCGCCACCACCAGGGTCGAGGCGGACATCAGCAGCGCGCCCACGCTCATCGGCAGGACGAAGCCGATGGGCGCGAGCACGCCCGCGGCCAGCGGCACCGACAGCAGGTTGTAGCCCGCCGCCCACCACAGGTTCTGACGCATCTTGCGGTACGCGGCGCGGGACAGGGTGATCACCGAGAGCACGGCGCGGGGGTCCGAGGACGCGAGCACCACGCCCGCCGAGGCGATCGCGACGTCGGTCCCGGCGCCGATCGCGATGCCGACATCGGCCTGGGCCAGGGCCGGGGCGTCGTTGACGCCGTCCCCGACCATCGCGACCTTCGCGCCCTCGTGCTGCAGGGCCGCGATCCTGGCGGCCTTGTCCTCGGGACGCACGCCGGCGAAGACCCGGTCGATGCCGAGGTCCGAGGCGACCGCCTCGGCCACGGCCTGTGCGTCGCCGGTGATCATGACGACCTGGACGTCGCGCGCGTGCAGGGCGTCCACCGCCTCGCGGGACTCGGGGCGCACCTCATCGGCCAGACGCAGGGCGCCGGCGATCCTGCCGTCGACGAGCACGTGCAGGATGATCGCGCCCTCGTCGCGCCAGGTGCGCGTCCCCGGCAGCTCCTCGAGCCCGTGCTCGCGCAGCAGGGCGGGGCCGCCGACGGCGACGATGTGCCCGTCGACCTGGGCGCGCACGCCCACGGCGGGGGAGGAGGAGAAGTCGCGGGCCTGCGGGACGGCGAGGTCGCGCGTGCCGGCCGCGCCGCGGATGGCCGCCGCGAGCGGGTGCTCGCTGTCGGTCTCGGCGGCCGCCGCCAGGGCCAGCACCTCGGTGTCGGTGCGGCCGTCGGCCGGGGCGATCGCGGTGACCGTGGGCTCGCCCTTGGTGAGGGTGCCGGTCTTGTCGAAGACCACCGTGGTCACGGTGCGCATCGACTCGAGCGCGAGGCGATCCTTGACCAGCACCCCAGCGCGCGCGGCGCGCTCGGTCGCGATGGACACGACCAGCGGGATCGCGAGGCCCAGGGCATGGGGGCAGGCGATGACGAGGACGGTGATCGTGCGGATCACGGCGTCGTCCGGCGAGCCGACGAGGGTCCAGACGATCGCGGTGATCACCGCGGCGCCGAGCGCGAACCAGAACAGCCAGGCGGCGGCACGATCGGCGATCCGCTGTGCCCGCGAGGAGGACGCCTGCGCATCGGCCACCAGCTTCTGGATCCCGGCCAGCGTCGTGTCGGCGCCGATGGCCGTCACCTCGACGCGCAGTCCCGAGTCGGTGGCGACGGTGCCGGCGACCACCGGGTCCCCCACGCCGCGGCGCACCGTGCGGGATTCGCCGGTGATCATGGATTCGTCCATGCTCGCCGCCCCGTCGACGATCCGCCCGTCGGCCGGGACCGAGGATCCCGGGCGCACCACGACGACGTCGCCGACGACGAGGTCCGCAGGCGCCACGGTGACGATCTGCCCGCCGTCGACCTTCTGGGCCTCATCGGGAAGCAGCGCCGCGAGGGAGTCCAGCGCCGAGGTGGTCTGGGCCAGAGAGCGCATCTCGATCCAGTGCCCCAGCAGCATGATCACGACCAGCAGCGCGAGCTCCCACCAGAACGTGAGCTCGTGGTCCAGGAGGTGCAGGGTCGCACCCCAGGACGCGACGAAGGCGACGGTGATCGCGAGGGCGATGAGCAGCATCATCCCGGGGCGACGGGCCTTCAGCTCGTCGATGCCGCCGGTCAGGAACGGCTTGCCGCCCCAGACGTACAGGACGGTGCCCAGCACGGGGGAGATCCAGGTGACCCAGCCGGTTGCCGGCAGCGGGTACCCCAGGATGTCGGCGAACATCGGGTCGAGCACGACGGTCGGCACGGCGATCGCGAGCATGATCCAGAAGAGGCGACGGAACATCTGGACGTGGCCCATGTGGCCGCCATGGCCGGAGTGGTCGACGTGCCCGGGGGTCTCGCCGTGATCAGGGTGCTGGTCGTGATCGGGATGGCCGGTGTGCCGAGTGCTCATGGTGGTCTCCTTCCGGAGGACGCTACGTCGGGGGCGATGCCGAATACTATACCCTTGGGGGGTATCGGTGGCGAGCTGCGCGGACCAGGTGTCTCCAGCCCCACATCTCGCCCGGTCCGGCGTCCGGGGCTCGCGGACCGCTCCCGTCCCGGATGCCGCGCCCTACGATGACCGCATGCCCGACCCCGCCCCCGCCCCGCTCCGCGCCGATGCCGTGCGCAATCGGGACAGGGTCGCCGCGGCCGCCCGCGCGGCGTTCGCGGAGGAGGGGCCCGAGGTCCCGATCATCGAGATCGCCCGCCGTGCGAGCGTGGGCACCGCGACGCTCTACCGGCACTTCCCCACCCGCGAGAGCCTGCTCGAGCTCGTCTTCGAGGACCGGATCGCCGCGTGCTCGGCGATGGTCGCGGAGCTTCTGGATCGCGCTGACCTGGACCCCGGGGGCGCGTTCGAGGCGTTCCTGGCCTCCCTGTTCGAGCAGCAGCGGGCCGACCGCGCCTTCAGCGCGGCCCTGCTGCGGCCGTTCAGCCCGGGGGAGCGCGTGGACCAGGAGCGCCGTCGTGTCCTGGCGGGCCTCGACCGGATCATCGATCGGGCCCGCGAGGCCGGCGCCGTGCGCTCCGACCTCTCCGCCGCCGATGTCGAGGTCCTGCTCCACGCCCACGACGGCGTGCTCGCCCATGCCGCTCCGCGGGACGGTGCCCCCTCGACCCGGTTCGCCCAGCTCGCCATCGCCGGATGCCGGGCGGTCCCGGACGCGCCTCCTCGCACACCGCACGTTCTGTGACCCACTAAACGGGCACCCCTGCCCATATCGGTGCTAGCGTCGTCCCATCAGCGCGTCGACACCGTGTGCGACGCCCTCGTGGGAAGGGACCCGTCATGAAGGTCGAGATCTGGAGCGACATCGCCTGCCCGTGGTGCTACGTGGGCACGGCGCGCTTCGAGCAGGCGCTGGCCCGCTTCGCCCACCGCGACCAGGTCGAGGTGATCCACCGGTCCTTCGAGCTGAACCCCGGCCATCCCCTCGACCAGACCGAGCCGCTGCTGGAGTTCTTCCAGACGCGCCACGGCGTCGGCCCGGGCCAGGCCCGGGCCCAGGAGCAGCGGATCCAGCAGCTCGCCGAGGCCGAGGCCCTGCCCTTCAGCCTCGAGCGGCACGCGGGCAACACCCGCCGTGCCCACGAGCTCGTCCACCTCGGTGCCGCCGAGGGCATCGACGTCATCGGCCCGGTGTTCCGCACGTACTTCTCCGCCGAGGGCACGATCTTCACCATCGACGGGCTCGTGGACATCGCGCGCCATGCCGGGATCGACCCCGAGCGCGCACGCACCGCGCTCGAGGACGGCACCTTCACCGATGCCGTCCGGGCCGACGAGGCCGCGGCGCAGCCCCTCGGCATCACCGGCGTCCCGTTCTTCGTCCTCGACGAGACGTACGCGATCTCCGGCGGCCAGAGCACCGAGACCTTCCTCAGCGGGCTCGAGCAGGCCTGGTCGGCGGCCCACCCCCTGCAGCACGTCGCCCCCGCCGCGGGCACCTGCATCGATGACGGCGCCTGCGAGATCGACCCCGCCACGGCGCGCGCCTGAGGAGACGGCGGGCACGGCGCGCACGGTGCCGCCCCCGATCGCGGCCGGGTGCTCACCCTCGGTGCGAGGTCAGAGGTTCCGGTACCGCTTCGCCTCCCGCAGGGCGGCCTCGAGCTGCGCGCGATCGACCGGGTGGCCGGTCTCGGACTTCCCGTCCCCGACGTACGGCTTCGTGTACGCGGCCAGGTCCCGCTGGAAGCGCCATCCCTCGGCGAGGGGCCCGGCGTCCAGCGCGTCGTAGCCGATCGAGTCGAGGAACTGTGTCACCGCGGCCTTGGCGGCGGAGTCGTCCCCGGCGATCGGCAGCACCGTGCGGTCGGGGGCCCCGTGGGGCCGCGCGAGCGCCGCGAGGTGGACGTAGGAGATGTTGTTGAAGGCCTTGACCACCGAGGACCGCGGGAGGTGGGCCTGCACGAGCTCGCTGGTGGTGGTGGACTCGTCGTCGAGCTCGGCGATCCGTCCGTCCCGCTCGGGGTAGTAGTTGCCGGTGTCGATGACGACCTTGCCCACCAGCGGCTCGACCGGCACGCTGCGGTACTCCTTGAGCGGGATGGTGACGACCACCAGGTCGCCGGCCGCGGCCGCCTCCTCGGGGGTCGCCGCGCGAGCGTGCGGACCGAGCTCCGTGACGAGGCCCCCGAGCGTCGCGGGGCCGCGGCAGTTGCTGAGCACCACGGCGTGGCCTGCGTCGACGGCGAGCCGGGCGACGGTGCCGCCGATGTTGCCGGCGCCGATGAATCCGATGGTGGACATGCGATCGCTCCTCGTGGATCGACGATGCGGCATCGTCCCGGAGAGGGCTCCTCGACGGTTCCGCGGGCGGATGCGTCCACCGTAGGCACGGGGGTGTTCGTGGAGGAACGGTGCACGACTCCGACGTTCACGCTCCCGGCCCGCCGGAGGGTGCACGGAGCGTGCATCATGGGCCCCGTGACCCAGAACAGCACCGCGGTGCGCACTCGACGCCACGATCCGGAGCGCCGCGACCACATCATCGACGCCTGCCTCACGGTGATCGCCGATCGCGGGCTGGCGGGCACCTCCCACCGCCGGGTCGCCGCTCTGGCCGACGTCCCGCTGGGTTCGATGACGTACCACTTCACGGGCATGGACGACCTGCTGCACGAGGCGTTCACCCGGTTCATCGACGAGGTCGCGACGCGGTTCGAGGCCCGCATGGACGCGGCGACCACACCCGAGGAGGCCGAGCGGGCGGTGGTCGCGATCATCGACCAGGACGTCCTGGCGTCCCATCGCGAGCTGGTGCTGAGCCACGAGCTCTACACCCTCGCGGCGCGCGACCCCTCCTACCGGGGGCTCACCGACTCCTGGATGCGGCGCAGCCGCAGGGCGCTCGAGCGCCGCTTCGATCCGCTCACGGCGCGACTCCTGGACGCCCTCATCGAGGGGCTGACCATCCACCGGGCTCTCGCGACCGAGACCCGGGGCACCGAGGAGATCCGCGAGGCCGTGGCCCGGATCGTCCGCACCGGGGGCCGCTGACCCCCGCGAGGACGGCCGGCCGAGCATGGGACACCGTCACGGCGCCGGGCATGATCTCCGTCGCCCTGGCCGACCTCGGGATCCTCTCCGGGCCCGTCGTCATCGGGTGCGCGCTCGCCGCCCGGGCGCTGTGGTGCAGACCACAGGCGGGTAGTGTCGGACGATGTTCGAGATCGTGCTGATCATCCTGCTCCTCGTCGTCGGCGGCCTGTACGTCGTCGGCGGCATCGCCGCGCGCGCCGGGCGGCTCCCGCGGAACCCGCTCGTCGGCTACCGGACCGCACCGATGCGCGCCTCGGACCGCGCCTGGCGCGCAGGGCACCGGGCCGCCTGGGCCCCCATCCTGCTGACGGGCCTGGTCCCGCTGGGGGCAGGAATCGCCGCACTGATCGGACCGTCCGACGCGCGGCTGATCTGGTTCGCGATCGCCGGACTGGGCATCGCGGTCGGGACGCTCGTGGGCAGGCCTATCGCCGACCGGGCCGTCCGCGGCATGCCCGCATGACGGTCCGGACCACCGCCGAGCAGCACCTCCGGGAGCTCACGCTCATGCGCCGGGTCCGCGATCGCATCGACCGCGACTTCGCCCAGCCGCTGGACGTGGAGTCCCTGGCGCGGGGTGCGCACCTGTCCGCCGGGCATCTCAGCAGGGCATTCCGTCGCGCCTACGGCGAGACGCCCCACGCCTACCTCATGACGCGGCGCATCGAGCGAGCGATGGCCCTGCTGCGACGGGGCGAGCTGAGCGTCACCGAGGTCTGCATGGCCGTGGGATTCTCCTCGGTCGGGAGCTTCAGCACCCGTTTCATCGAGCTGGTCGGCGTGCCTCCGAGCGTCTACCGCCGCGAGGCGGGCACCGACAGCGCCGGCGTGCCGCCCTGCATCGCCGGACGGATGACCAGACCGATCAGGAACGGAGATGTGTCGCGCACGGCCCCGTCCCTACGCTGACCCCATGGAACTCACGATCAGCACCGTCGCCCTGCCGCACCGCGATCCCGAGGCCTCGCTCGCCTTCTTCCGGGACGTCCTGGGCTTCGAGGTCCGTCAGGACGTGGGCGGGGGCACGATGCGCTGGATCACCGTCGGGCCCCCGCAGCGTGCCGACGTCTCGATCCTCCTGGCGCCGCCTGTCACCGATCCCGGCGTCACCGAGGAGGAGCGTCGCGTGATCACCGAGATGATGGCCAAGGGCACCTACGGGTGGATCCTCCTGGCGACCCCGGATCTCGACGCCACCTTCGCCCAGGTCCGATCTGCCGGGGCCGATGTCATCCAAGAGCCCACCGAGCAGCCCTACGGCATGCGCGACTGCGCCCTGCGCGATCCCGCCGGCACCACGATCCGGATCCAGGAGCTGCGCTAGGGCCGGATCGGGCCGATGTGCGCGGGGGAGCACCGGGTCGGCGGGAGTCCCGCCTTGCTCTGGACTGCGCGATGGCGTAGGAGTGATCCATGGTCGTCAGGCAGAGCGAACGGTATCGGCAGATCGCGGAGGTGCTCGTCCGGTTCGGATGGGGCACCCTCGCCGGCGAGGTCGGGCTCCGGGCCCGCGTCCCGGGGCTGGGGTCCCACCACCGTCACCACGAGGCCGTCCCCGGCCCGGTGCGGCTGCGGCAGGCGCTCGAGGAGCTGGGTCCCACCTTCATCAAGCTCGGGCAGATGCTCGCGACCCGCGAGGACCTGCTGCCGCCCGCCTACGCCCACGAGCTCTCGCGCCTGCAGGACGGCACCGATCCCGTGCCCGCCGAGCAGATCGTCGCCGTGATCCGCGAGGAGCTCGGCAAGGACGTCGACGAGCTGTACGCGAGCTTCGACCGGACCCCCCTGGCCACCGCGTCGATCGGACAGACCCATCGGGCCCGCCTGCACGACGGGACCGAGGTCGTCGTCAAGGTGCGCAAGCCCGGGATCGTGCCCGAGGTCTACGCGGACCTCGCGATCCTCCGCGACCTCTCCTCCGTGGCCGCCAAGGAGTCGCGCCTGGCCGCCGAGCTCGACGTCACCGACCTCGTGGCCTCCTTCGACGCCTCGCTGCGCCGCGAGCTGGACCTCACCGTCGAGGCGCAGAACGCCCAGCGCTTCGCGAAGGACCTGGCCGATGACCCGGTGGTCCGCATCCCCGCAGTCCATCCCGAGCTCTCGAGCCCCGCGGTGCTCACCGAGGAGTTCGCCGCCGGCATCCGGATCACGGATACGAAGGCCCTGGACGCCGCGGGGCTGGACCGGCCGGCGCTCGCGAGGGCGGCCTCGCGCACCGTGGTCCGCATGGTGCTGATCGACGGGTTCTTCCACGCCGACCCCCACCCGGGCAACATGTTCGTCCGTGAGGACGGCGGGATCTGGCTCATCGACTTCGGCATGGTCGGGGAACTCTCCGACGATGCCCGCGGCGACATCCTGCGCCTGGTCATCGCCCTGGGCCGCAAGGATCCCGATGCCGTGACCCGGGCTCTGCTGCGCCTGGCGCCGCCTCGCGGGCAGGTCGACCACCGTGTGCTGCGCGGCGACGTCTCGCGGCTCATGGAGACCATCTCCGGCAAGCTCGCCGAGATGTCGATGCTGGACTTCTTCTCCCAGCTCACCGGCATGCTGCGCCGCCATCACCTGCAGCTGCCCGCCGAGATCTCGACGCTGCTGCGGATGCTCGTGCTCACCGAGTCCAGCGCGATCGTGCTGGACCCCGACTTCCACCTCGGGGAGGTGGTCGGCGAGGTCAGCCGCACCGCGATCCTCGAGGCGTGGAGCCCCCGCGCGCTCGCCGGCCACCTCCTCGGCGAGGGCGAGCGCAAGGCGCGCCTGCTCGCGGACCTCCCCGACCGTCTGCTCGGGATCCTCGACGACTACGAGGCCCGCGGCGTCGAGGCCCGTCTGCACCCCGAGGACCTCGAGCCCCTCGTCGAGAGGGTCGAGAGCACGGGGGACCGGGTGATCGCCGGCATCACCATGAGCGCGCTGCTCGTGGGCATCGCGACCGTGCTCGCCGGGACCGACGGGCGCGTGGGCAAGCTCCGCGACCCGTTGATGCTGCTGGCCGGGACGGCGACCGGGGTGCTCGGCGTCGGGCTCGTGGCCAAGGCGGGTCCGGCACGCAGCCTGGTGCGGGCGGTGCGGCGCCTCGCCGGCTGAGGCGGCGTCCGGGAGGACCGTGGGCATCGGGTCCGGCAGGGCCGGCCGCGACCGGGTGTCGGCCCTCGAGGGACGCCATGCGGGATTGCGGGCCGGAACCTGCTCGTGCGGGACCGACGGCCCGGCTCAGCCCGTCGTCGCCGCGGTGCCCAGGCGCAGCGCGACCAGCTCGGCGGCCCGGGCGCCGGAGTCCAGCGCCCCCTGGATCGAGGCCCCGCCCTCGACGTCCCCCGCGGCGACGGTGAGGTCGTCCACGTCCTGCGGACGGCCCGCGCGGCGACCGGCCGGTTCCGTGGGCAGGGCATCGGCCACGTCGTGGCGCACCAGCAGGGGCCACGCGAAGGCATCGGCCGCATAGAGATCCGAGAGCTGCCGCCGGATCGCCGCCTCCTCGGCCGCGAGGCCGACGCCCACCGCGGAGGCCTGGACGAGATGCCGACCCGGCGGCGCGTAGCTCGGCGCGACGTTGGACAGCACCGCGGTGTTCGCGAGCGGCCCGGCGCGGTGGCGGGAGTCCACGAGCAGCAGGTCCACGCCGGTGGGACACTCCTCGGGCGCGAACCACCAGGTCGTGACACCCTTCATGGCGACCTCCGGCAGCGTCGCGAGGTCGCTCGTCGCGCGGGGGCCGGCCGCGACGACCACCTGACGGGACCGCAGCACGTGCCCCTCGACCTGCACGGTCGCGGCACCGCCGTCCCGGCCGATCCGCTCGACCCGGGCGCCGAGGTGCACGGAGGCGCCCAGGGGTTCGGCGAGCCGTCGCGGCAGAGCGCCCATCCCGAGGGAGGGCACGCCCGGCGTGCCGGCGAGGAAGAGGCGTGCGAGGTCGCGGACGTAGCGGGCCGAGGAGCTGCCGTCGGTCTCCAGGACCACCCCGGCCAGGAACCGCTCGACGACCTCCGTGCGCAGCGGACCGTGGAAGCGGGCCTCGTCCATCGAGACCGTGCGCGGCATGTCCGGGGTGTCCGGGCCCGGTCCGATGAGCCAGCGCAGGGCACCGGCGACCTGGGAGGGGCCGACGGCTCCGGACAGCAGGGTGTCCAGCAGCAGGGAGGGGCGGCGCAGGGGATCGGCGACGATCGAGCGGCCGCGCCCCCGATCGCTCAGCACGCCCACACCGGGCGCGAAGCTCTGCAGGCCCAGCGCACCGAGGTCCACGCTGTCGCGCAGGGCCGGGTAGGCGGGATTGAGCACCTGGAACCCGCGGTCGCACCGGAACCCGTCGACGCGGTCGGTGCGCACCCGCCCGCCCACCTCGTCGGAGGCCTCGAGGACCTGGACATCGAGCCCGGTCGTCTGCAGATCCGCGGCACAGCGCAGTCCTGCCAGGCCCGCGCCGATCACGATCACATCGGTGTCCACTGCGTCCACGTGCCCTCCCGGGGGTCGGATGGCGGCCACCCTACCGCCGCCGGATGGGCGTGGTGGGAGCCGAGCTGGAGTCCTCACCCGCCCAGCCATGCCCCACCGGCCCGTCGTACCGTGAGACCTGCGGCACCGCCGTCGGCGCGCCCGACGAGGTGGCGGCGCCCCCGCCGTGCACCGGACGACGACGCCCGGAGTGCCATCGCCGCGCCCTCCCCATCGCCACCCCAGGAGCCATCGCCCATGACCGAGGACCTGCTCTCCCAGGCATCGACCGCCCCCGCCGACGACGACCGCTGGGTGGATCCGCGCCTGGCCGCGCGGGCACGGGAAGCCGCGGCCCGCGGTGCCGTGCTGCTGCGCAACGACGGTGTGCTCCCCCTCGAAGAGGGCGCGCCCGTCGCCATCTTCGGGCGCGTCCAGCGGGACTGGTTCTCGGTGGGCTACGGCTCCGGCGGCGACGTCAACGCCACGTACGCCACCGACCTGCTGACGTCCCTGCGCGACAGCGGCACGGTGACGGTGGATGCAGAGCTCGCCGACGTCTACACCCGCTGGTGCGCCGAGAACCCGGCCGATGCCGGGGACGTCTGGGGCCGGTGGCCGCGGTTCCACCCGGAGATGCCGCTGGCGCCGGGTCTGGTGGACGCCGTCGCGCAGCGCAGCGGCACCGCCGTGGTCGTCATCGGCAGAGCCGCGGGGGAGGACCGGGAGAACGTCCTCGAGGAGGGTTCCTACCTGCTCACCGCGCTCGAGCGGGACATGCTCGCGCAGGTCACCGCAGCCTTCGCGCGCACCGTGGTGGTGCTCGACGCGGGCAACGTGATCGATCTGGGCTGGGTCGAGGAGTACCCGATCGACGGCGTGCTGCTCGCGTGGCTGGGCGGCATGGAGGGCGCGCGGGCCATCGCCGACGTGCTCACCGGGGCCGTCGAGCCCGGGGGGCGCCTCACCGACACCATCGCCCGCACCTACCAGGACTACCCGAGCGCCGGGCATTTCGGGGCCCCCGAGTTCTCCGAGTACGTCGAGGACGTGTACGTCGGGTACCGGTACTTCGAGACCTTCGCGCAGGACCGCGTGCTGTTCCCCTTCGGCTTCGGGCTCGGGTACACGAGCGTCGAGCTCTCGGACGCCACCCTCGTGCTCGGCGAGGAGACCGACACCGTGACGGTGCAGGTCACCAACACCGGGGACCGGATCGGGAGCCAGGTGGTCCAGCTCTATGCGGACACCCCCGACGGCCCGCTCGGCACCCCCGACCGGGTGCTCGTGGGCTTCGCGCGGACCCCGGACCTGGCACCCGGGGCGCGGCACGAGGTGGTGCTCGAGGTTCCGCGCCGCATGCTGGCCTCGTACGACGACGCCGGGTCCACCGGACACCGCAGCGCCTGGGTGCTGCCGGCGGGCACGTACCGCTACCTGTTGGGGACCGATGCGCGCGCCGCGCGGGTGCTCGGGACCCGGGAGCTCCCGGAGCTCGAGGTGCTGGAGCAGCTCGAGGAGGCCGCGGCCGTCCGCCCCGAGCACCGTTTCGACCGTCTCGTCGTCGCCCGGGATGCCGACGGACGGGCGGTCCCCTCCCACGAACCGGTGCCCGTGGCGACCGTGGACCTCCGCGCCCGGATCCTCGCCCGCCTGCCGGAGGAGATCCCCGCCGCGACGCCCGTGCCCTCACCCCTGCCGGACCTCGCGGCCGTCGCCCGGAGCGAGCTGGACCTCGACGCGTTCATCGCGACCCTCACCCCGGAGGACCTCGTCGACCTGACCTACGGGGACCTCGTCATGGACTCCCCGCTCGGCGCGCCGGGCAACGCCGGGGCCCTCGGCGGCGTGAGCGAGGCGCTCCGCGCACGCGGGGTCCCCGCGGAGATCACGACCGACGGACCCTCGGGGATCCGCCTCGCGGCGCACGCCTCCCTCCTGCCGTGCGGCACGGCCCTCGCCTCGAGCTGGGACGTCGACGGGGTGCGCGAGCTGGCGGCGCTGCACGCCGAGGAGATGATCCGCAAGGGCTCGGACGTGCTGCTGTCCCCCGGCATGAACATCCACCGCGACCCCCTGGGCGGGCGCAGCTTCGAGTACTTCTCGGAGGACCCCCTGCTCACCGGGCGGATGGCCGACGCCGTCGTCCAGGGCATCCAGTCCCGCGGCGTCTCGGCCTGTCCCAAGCACTTTGCGGCCAACAGCCAGGAGACCAACCGGACCCGCCACGACTCGCGGGTGTCCGAGCGCGCGCTGCGGGAGATCTACCTGCGCGGCTTCGAGCTGTGCGTCCGCGAGGCCGCGCCGCGGAACCTCATGACCTCGTACAACAGGATCAACGGCGTCTGGGCCCACTACCACTACGACCTCGCCACGACGATCCTCCGCGGGGAATGGGGCTACGAGGGCGCGGTGATGACCGACTGGTGGATGCAGATGTCCCAGGACCCCGGGTTCCCGGCGCTGCGCGACAGCGCCTACCGCGTACGGGCCCAGGTGGACGTCCTCATGCCCGGTGCACGCGAGCACTTCGGCACCGTCCGCGACGACGGCGTGGCCGATGCCCTCGCCGCGCAGGACGGGCTGACGCTCGCAGAGGTCCAGCGCAGCGCCCGAACTGTGCTGAGGTCCCTCCTGCGGGCCGGCCTGGTCGGGCGCCCCGCGACGGTCCGCGGCCCGGAGGCCGCGAGGTCCTGAGGCCCCGACCCCCGAGACCGGGAGTCCCGGATCGTCCGTGGCGTCGCACGATCGGACTGCTGGTCGGGGGTGGGCGACATCGACGCGGAGTGCCGCCTTCTCGAGCGCTGGGCGGGGCGGTGGCGTGTCGACGGCGGGAGTCGCTTCCCGGTGTGGTGCGAACGCCGGGGCATCCTCGTGTCGCTGTCCCGCGGCGACCACTCCTCGGGCCATGCCCTGCGGGTCATCCGCGACCTCGCCGCCCGCTCGGCCGGCGGGAGTCGCGCCGGATCGACGGCCGTGATTGCCGCCGACGATCTGCCGGCAGCCTTGATGGTCCGGGAGCCGGGCGCCCACGGGCTCGACGTCCCCGGCGACGTGGAGTTCGTCGCTCCCGAGGACTCCCTGCTGTGCGACATCCCGACCCGAAGGGCAGCCTCCATGGCCTCGTTGCCTGAGGGCGGAGCGGGCGGGGTGGGGCGCGCAACAACCTGACTCGCAAAGCCCGAGCTTTCGGAATTCGGGGCTCTCGGGCGTCTGGAGTCAGGTTGTTGCAGCCACCTGGCGAGAAGCCGTCCCGGAGACACATCGCCCGCGCCGTCTGCCGATGCGCCAGGGCTGTTCGGTCCGTGACCGGGCGACGGGTGTGGGTGGAGTGCACGGGCAGCAACGGTCGTGGTGGTCGCCAAGGCGCTCCTGTGAACGTCGTGGTCACCGGGTTCCGTCGGTGGATGCGACGTCGTGCGGGGTCATGTGCATGCGCCCCGGACGCCGGTCGTCCCCCGACGAACGGGAGCCCCGTCGGCGGGGGCGACGCCGGACGGGGCTCTCGGGGGCGGCCGGGCGAAGGCCGCTCATGCACCTCCGGGCGCGGAGGTGGTCAGGGGGTGCTGGTCAGCGGGCCTCGTAGGACAGGCAGTTGGCGGTGTCCTCGCCCGCGCCCATCTTGATCGAGGCGGCGCCGCACTCGAGGTTCTCGTTGTGCACGCACGCCGAGCGCTGGCAGGCGCCGACCTGCGTGACGACCTTGGACAGGCCGCCCTTGACGTCGAGGGGGATGAAGGTCGCACAGCTCGTGTCCGAGCCGACGGTGACGGCGAAGGCGTGGCAGCCGTCGTGGTTGTAGGAGCAGCCCGAGACGGTGCACTCGGTGACGCGGGGCATGTCGACGACGGTCATGGGGGCCTCCTGAAGGTTCGGTGCCGGTGTCCGGCAGAACCCACGATAAAGCGAATACGCATTTCGCGATAGCAAAGAAGGCCTTACCGCTTTACGCACCAGAAATGTATTTGATAATGCGCGTGTGCGCTAAATGCGGGCCATTCTCGGGAGCCGGCCGTGGGTATTCTGCGAGCCCTCCACGCCACGCACCCCCCACGCCGCGAGCCCTCTCGCGTCACGCGCCGACGACGTCATGAACCGGCGACGTCCCCATCCAGCGACTCGACGGCCGCCCGCCCCGCAGACCTCACGACACCGTCGCCGTCGACGCCTCGAGCGTCCGTGCCCGCTCGGCACTGATCCCCGAGACCGGGGCCGACCTCCCCTGGCCCGTGGTCCTGCGCAGCGAGCGGTCCAGGCCGACGAGCGTCGCGGCGCCGGCGGCGATCGCGCAGGTCGCGACCGCGATGCCGAGGCTCGCCTCGGATCCGGCGCCGGCGGCCCCGAGCAGGATGCCGGTGGTCAGCGCCACGAGGTAGGTCGCCGAGAGCCGCTGGGTCAGCTGGAGGAAGGACGCCGCGACACCGTGGAGGTGGGCGGGCGCGAAGGACAGCGTCACCACGCGCAACGGCGGCTCGATGACACCGCCCGCGAAGCCCAGTCCCACGAGCGCCACCGCGGCGAGCACCAGCAGCGACTGGCCGTCGACGCGCGGCGCGAGCAGCGCCAGCGTCGTCAGCAGCGCGGTCTGCAGCGCCAGCCCCACGACGATCGCCCATGGCCCGAGAGCGCCGTGCACCCGGGCGGACAGGAGCGAAGCGACCAGACGCGCCAGAGCGCCGGGCGCGAACAGGAGGGCGATGAGCAGCGGGTGCGCGCCGGGCAGCGTCAGCAGGTGGATCGTGAGGACCGAGGAGAGCGACAGGGTGCTGCCGAACCACAGCATCGCCGCGAGGTTCCCCGCGACGAAGCCGCGCGACCTCACCAGGTCGCGGGCGAACAGGGGCAGGCGGCCGCCGCGCTGGTAGACGAGCTCCCAGACGATGAGCAGGACGATGCCCGCGGCCCCGGCGCCGAGGGGCGCGAGCACCGAGGCGATGCCGACCCCTGTCCCGGTGCGCAGCACGGGCGCCATGAGGAGCACCACCAGCCCGCACAGCAGCACGATGCCCGGGAGGTCGAGCGGCGTGCGCCGACGCGGCCGGCCCTTCGCGACGATCGCGCGGTGGCGCGAGGAGGACGCCGTGCTCGTCCCGACGATGGACGACCCTTCCGCCGGAGGCACCTCGCCCAGCATCAGCGAGCTCCCCGGCTCCGTCGCGACCCGTCCCGGCAGACCTCGCAGCCCGAGCCGGACGGCGACGGCCGCGAAGGGCAGGGGCAGCAGCAGGACGATCCGCCAGGCGAGGTCCGCCTCGATCCCCGCGAGGACGGCTCCGGCGCCCAGCGGCCCGACCAGCGCGGCCAGGGCGCCCACGCCGGTGTACAGGCCCAGCGCCCGCAGTCGGGCGGGGCCGATGAACAGGTCCTGGATCGCGCCGAGCACCTGGGCGCTGATGACGCCGGCACCGAGTCCCTGGAGCAGGCGCGCCGCGATGAGCACGCCGATCCCCGGAGCCAGCACGGTCACTATCCCGCCGACGAGGAAGATCCCGAGGCCGATGGCGAACAGGGCCCGCCTCCCGTACGCGTCCCCGAGGCGGCCGGCGGGGACCAGTCCCAGTCCGAAGGTCAGCGAGAACGACGCCAGCAGCGCCTGCACCCCGGCGGTGCCGCCGCCCAGCGATGCGCTGACGGCAGGGGTCGCATACGCGATGGCGGCGGAGTCGAACAGCGTGGCGAAGCCCGCGAGCAGGCACGCGGCCAGCGCGGCGCGGGTGCTCGCCCCGCGCCGCGGACGGGAGGACCGGGTGCCCGGCACGCGTGCGTGATCCGCCGGTCGAGTGCCCGCGGGCCCGAGGTCCCCGCTCCCGGGATCGGCGCTTCGCCCGGCGCGCTCACTCCGCGGCGCCCTCCCACGGCGAGGACTCCGCGCGGCGTGGGGGCAGCTTCTCCCCGGCCTCGACCGGCACCGGCAGGCGGTTGCCCGCCGGGGGCAGCGGGCAGGTCGCGAAGTCGATGTAGGCGCACGGGAGGTTCACGGCACGGTTGAGGTCGCGGACGGTGCGGCCCTCCCCGTCCGGCGCCGGGACCGCCACGCTCCGAGACGCCGCGTAGGTGGTGACACCGCTGGTCAGGTCGCGGAAGAGCACGCTCAGGCCTCCTTCGAGGTCGCGCGCGAAGGCGGTCAGGGACCACGGCACGGGGCCGTCCGCCGAGGGCAGCTCGACCTCGAGAGTGCCGGGGGAGGGGAACTCGTGGTCCAGACCCTCGATGACCGACCCCACGGGAACCGCCACGGGCTCCGGGTGCCGCACGAATCGCGCGGGAAGCACCCAGCGCGGGTCCGCGGGGTAGGCGGGGGTGCCCGTGTACTCGGCCAGGTACACGCTGTCGGATCGCCGCGGACGCAGGATCACGCCGTCGCCCCGGACGGCGACCTCGCAGAACCCGAACGCCGGGGCATCGTCCTCCGCGGGACCTGCCGAGGGCCGCGTCCCCGGCCCGGAGCCCTCCGACGCCTCCGCGGTGACGGGTCGCGCCGACTCGCCACCGGCCCCGGAGCTGCTCGCCCCGTCGGCGACCGCCGGGCGGGCCGACTCGCCATCGGCCCCGGATCGGGCTGGCCCGTCGACGAACCCCAGCCGTGCCGAGCCGTCCACGAGCAGCGAGCCGAGCTCCCGGGAACCGGTGAGCACGTCCTCGCCATGGGTGAGACGCTCGCCGTCGGCGAGCTCGACGACGGGGCCGTCGGGCCCCAGATGCCAGCGGCCGGGTGCGCCGGGCACGGTGATCGGCTCGGCCCCCAGCCAGTAGAGGCCGACGATGGCGAGGAAGCCCAGCGGGTCGGTGCGGCGCAGCTCGTGGTCGCGGTGCCACAGTTCCCAGGCCTCGGCGAAGGCGGGGTCGACGGCCAGGGCCTCCCGGGGTGCGGGGGCGGCGGGCGCGTCGGGGGTGTCGGCCCGGGCGGTGAGGGTCGCTCCCGCGCGGGTCGTGGTGTCGGTCATGGTGGATCTCCTGTCGGTGAGGTGACCTGCGGTGCAGAGTCGAGGGCGAGGGCGAGGCCTCGGGGGACGCGGCCGCGGTGTCCGGTCGACATCCCCGCTGCACGGCGGCGCGACGAGGACCGCGACGCCTCAGCGGGCGCCGCTCAGCGCCCCGTCGTCGATGCCGGCCGCGTCACGGCGCGGGCCGCGCGGCGGCACGGGCAGCCCGAGGTTGTCGCGCAGCGTCGTCCCCTCGTACTCGCGGCGCAGCGAGCCGCGCTCCTGGAGCAGCGGCACCACCTGATCCACGAACTCGTCGAGGCCGCCGGGCGTCACGTGGCCGCCGAGCACCACGCCGTCGGCCCCGTCGCCCTGGACGAACTCGTCGAGCTGGTCGGCGACCTGCTCGGGGGTGCCCACCAGCTGGGAGCGGTCGAACACCTCGGCGGCCAGCTGCCGCAGCGACCAGCCCTCCTCGGCGGCACGGGCGCGCCACGCGGTGATCGCCTCGACCCGATCCTGCAGGTGGAAGGCGCGCCCCTGGATGAATGGCGGCCCCTCGAGATCGGGCTCGAGGTCGGGGACGGGCCCGTCGACGTCGTACGCCGAGAGGTCGCGGTTCCACACCTGCTCGAAGCGGGTCCGCACGGTCTTCTCGGTGAGCGTCTGGTCCAGCAGGTCCTGGGCCCGCTGCTTCGCCTCGGCCTCGGCGCCGCCCAGGACGTAGCCGATGCTCGGCACGATCTTGAGGTCCTTCGGGTCGCGGCCGAAGCCGGCGGCCCGCCGCTTCACGTCGGCGTAGAACTCCTGAGCCTCGGCGAGCCGGCTGTACGGCGAGAAGATGAGGTCGGAGTTCTTCGCGGCGAAGTCCCGTCCCTGCGGGGAGACGCCCGCCTGGACGATGACGGGTCGGCCCTGCGGGCTGCGCGGGACCGTGAAGCGCCCGGCGATGTCGAACTGCGTGCCCGTGTGGGAGAACGCGCCCGCGTCGGGATCGGTGAGGAAGGTGCCGCGGGTGGCATCGGCCGCGATCGCGTCCTCCGCCCAGGACTCCCAGAGCTCGCGGGCGACCTCCAGGAACTCCGCGGCCCGCTCGTAGCGCTCTGAGCGGTCCAGGAACCCGCCGCGCCGGAAGTTCCCGCCGGTGAAGGCGTCGAAGCTGGTCACGACGTTCCAGCCGGCGCGTCCCCCGGAGAGCTGGTCCAGGGAGGCGAGCTGCCGGGCGAGCTCGTAGGGCTCGTTGAACGTCGCGTTCAGGGTGCCGACGAGGCCGATGTGCTCGGTGACGCCCGCGAGAGCCGCGAGCACCGCGAGGGTCGCGGGGCGCCCGGCGACGTCGTGGTCGAACACCTGGCCGTCCCGCTCGCGCAGGGCCAGGCCCTCGGCCAGGAAGAAGTAGTCGAAGCGCCCGCGCTCGGCGGTCTCGGCGACCTGGCGGAACGAGGAGAAGGCGATCTGGCTGCCGGCGGCGGGATCCTCCCACTGGGTGTGCTCGTTGACCCCGCCGACGTAGGCGGCGAGGACGATCTGCTTGCGGGGACGGTCGGTGCTCATGAGGCCTCCTGCAGGTCGGCGGTGGGCGCGTAGCGGCTGGGGACGGTGGCGGGCAGCCCGAGGTGCTCGCGGAGGGTCGTGCCCTCGTAGCCGTCGGGGACGAGCCCGCGGCGGCGCAGCTCGGGGACCAGTTCGCGGGAGATCCGCGGCAGGTCGTCGGTCGCGACGCCGGGGCGCAGGCGCACGCCGTCGTAGCCGAGCTGCCCGAGGGCCTCGATCTCCTCGGCCAGCGCCGTGGCCGACCCGGTGGCGACCCGGGTGTCCGAGGTCAGGGGGTCGACCGCGTCCAGGCGGGCGAGGCGGTCGGCCCCGGTCTCCTGCGGTCCGTCGAGCAGCACCACGAGGTCCGCGATGATGCGCAGCGGCTCCCCGTCGCGCTCGACGAACCGCTCCTGCTCGTGCACGGCGGTGAGGATCCGGACGGCGTCCGCGGTGTCCTCGGGGGTCACGAACACGACGTCGGCCGATCGCGCGGCGAAGCGGTAGGGGACCACGTCGTGCGCGAGCGCCGCGACGACGGGGGCGCCCTGCGGGGAGCGCGGCACGATCGAGGGGCCGCGCACGCTGAACCAGCGGGATTCGGCGTCGATGCGGTGGACCTTGCCCCGGTCCAGGAAGCGGTCGGTGGTGACGTCGCGGATCTCCGCGTCGTCCTCCCACGAGTCCCACAGCTGGCGGGCGACGTCCACGGCGGCCGCGGCCTCGTCGAACAGCTCCGCGACGGCGGCCGGGGCGGCCGGGTCGTCGATCCCGGTGAGGTCGGGGATGTCGCGGCGGCCGAACAGGCGGGCCTCGCCGGGGGCGGCGGAGATGCGGGCCTGCCAGCCGGCGCGGCCGTCGGTGATGTGGTCCAGCGTCGCGATGAGGGTGGCGACGTGGAAGGGCTCGGTGTGCGTGGTGGTCGCCACCGGCAGCAGGCCGATGGAGCGGGTGGCCGGGGCGATCCGCGAGGCCACGAGCACGGCGTCGAGGCGGCCGCGGACCTCGTCGGTGCGGTGATCGGGGGTGAACGGCGTCGCGGACTGCAGGGACAGCGAGTCATCGACGGACAGGAAGTCCAGGCCGCCGCGCTCGGCCTCCCGGGCGAGCTCCTCCCAGTAGGGGCCGCTGAACAGCTCGTGGGGCAGGGACGTCGGCTCACGCCAGGCGGCCGGGTGCCAGCCGGCGCCGTCGAGGGCAACACCGAGGCGGATCCTTCGTGGTGACGACATGGTGCTCACTCCTAGCGGGGTGGGCCGGGCGGATGCCGCGGCCGATGCCTGTGGGTCGGAGCACCACTGTCGACCACGGGCACCGGGCTTGTCGCGGGTCCTGCCACGGGCGCTCACCGCGGTCCACAGC
Source organism: Brachybacterium sp. AOP25-B2-12 (assembly GCF_052378625.1). Taxonomy (NCBI): domain Bacteria; kingdom Bacillati; phylum Actinomycetota; class Actinomycetes; order Micrococcales; family Dermabacteraceae; genus Brachybacterium; species Brachybacterium sp. AOP25-B2-12. Next base: position 27,427 of record NZ_JBQSXW010000020.1, read on the forward strand.
GCGTCATGCGGCGTTCACATGGGGTGACGGAGGAGGCCGATGAGGGCCGTGGGCGGGGGGCTGCCGGTCTGCTGCGTTCCGGGGGCGGTGGGCACGGGTGACGGGACGTCCTGGCTCAGCTGGGCCGTATACGGGCCTACCTGAGCCAGGACGTCCCGTCCCGTGCCGTCACGACTCGGTGACCTGGTCGAGCAGCCCGCCCAGGTAGCGGGCGATCTCCCGGATCGCGGGCACCGGGGCCTGGGCCTCCACATCGGCGTTGTAGTTGGTGTTGGTGTTGATGTCGTAGGTGACGGTGCGGCCGTCGACGGTGTGCAGGAACTCGATGCCGGCGATCTCGATGTCGAGGGAGGCCAGCAGGTCCTGGAAGCGCTGGATCAGCGGGTCCTCGGCGGTGAAGGACTCGTCGCGCACGAAGGGCGGCACGGCGGGGTCGTCGTCGCCGGGGACCGCGCAGGCGTCGGCCGGGCACAGCTGGAAGGCGCCGCGGGAGGTGTCCACGCGCACCGCGTAGACGAAGCGGCCACCCACGAACTCGGCGCGCGTGATGAAGGGTTCCGGGGTGACCAGCAGCTCCTGGAGCAGGGTGATCCCGTCGGCCGAGGGCTCGAACTCCGGCCCCTCGACGTACGCCGCGAACTCCTCCTGGGTGTCGAAGCGGCGCACCCCCAGCCCCTTGCCGCCCTGATCGTGCTTGGTGATGAAGGGCGGCGCGAAGGTGCGCGCGGAGGCCAGGAGGTCCTCGGTGCCGATCACGGCCACGGTGCGCGGCACGTCGAAGCCGCGGCGGCGCAGGGCGGCGTGCTGGATCACCTTGGAGACCTCGAGGTCGGCGACTCGGGAGCCGTTGACGACCCGGCGGTCCCAGGACTCGAGCCAGGAGAGGGTCGCCCGGGCGGCGTCCTTGGCCAGCTCCGCGCCGCGGGTGTGGGAGGACGCGCTGAGGCGGGACCAGAAGACGCCCTGCGGCGGCTCGCCGTCGAGGTCGAGCACGCCGTGGTCCAGCGGCCACTGCACGAGGGGCACGCCCTCGGCCTCGAAGGCGCGGACGAACACCTCGATCCACTCGGGGTTGTCGTGGAGGACGTGCACGGCGGGTCGGGTCATCGGTCCCTCCTCAGGACGTGGGCGGGCGGCACGGCGGGCACGCGGGCGTGCAGCGCTCGCGACGCGCGGGAACCTCGGCGCGACGTCGGTGGCCCGAGGTGGGGTCCGCGGCGTGCGCGCGCGGGTCCTCGATCGTAGTGACGAGGTGCCCACGACGACGTCCCGAGGCAACCTGACGTCACAGTCGAGGGTTCTCGACGGTGACATCCCGGCTCGCACCTTTCTTCCGGACCCGATCCGATGCGGCGCGATCAGGCCGAGCCGAACCGCGCGACGCCACCGCGAGGTGCGCACCCGGGCCGGCCCGAGGATCAGCCGTCCACCTCGGGCGTCACCGCGAGCTGCGTCCCCCACGGGTCGAGGAACCGCAGCACCCGGCCGTCGTCCTGCATCGCGACGCCCGCGGAGCGGAGCCGGTCCGCGAGCGCCTCGACGTCGTCCCGACGCGGGAAACGGAACCGGACGTCGCCCAGACCCAGGCTCGCGGCGCGGGGGCCGGCACCCGCGCTCTGCCACGTGTTCAGGCCGATGTGGTGGTGGTAGCCGCCGGCGGAGACGAACAGGGCGCTGCCCAGGTCCGCGGTGACGTCCAGCCCGAGCACGTCCACGTAGAACCTCCGGGCCGTCGGGATGTCCCCGACCTGCAGGTGCAGGTGGCCGATGGCGGCGGGCTCGCCGACGACCGGGAGCTCGGGGTCGTACCACCGGCCCAGGAACGCCTGCGGGTCCAGCGCCTGCGACCCCATGACGACGCGGTCCACGGGCGTCCACACCCAGGCGTCCCGGGGACGGTCCCGGTAGAGCTCGAGGCCGTTGCCCTCGGGGTCGTGGAAGTAGAAGGCCTCGCTCACCAGGTGGTCGGCGCTGCCCTCGTAGAGCGCCGGCGCCCGCTGCGCCATCGAGGCGAGGACGGTGGCCAGGTGCGCCTCGTCCGGGAAGACGATGGCCGAGTGATAGAGCCCCGCCCCGCGCGGATCCCGGGACGGCAGCTCCGGGACCTGGCGCAGGGTCATGATCGCCGTGTCCCCACGCCCCAGGGTGGCAGTGGGCCCCACCTGGTCGAGGACGTCGAGGGTGACGGCCTGCTGGTAGAACGCGGTCATGGTGTCGAGGTCGCGGACCAGCAACTCGACGGCATCCATGCGGGTCGCGTCGGGCGCGGCCCCGGAGGTCGCTGCGATCGCCGCGGTCGAGGTCATGGGGAACTCCTTCGTCGAGGTGGTGGTCAGCCCAGCAGCGTGAAGCCGCCGGTCCACGGGGTGGCGCCCGCGGAGGCCAGGGAGATCTGCAGGAACGCCACGGCCTCGAGCTCGCGCGAGCGCTTCAGGGCGCCGGCGTCGACACCGCGCAGGCCCGCCGAGCGCACGAGGGCCAGCACCTGCTCCTTGGCGTCGGCGTCGTCGCCCGCGGCGAGGACCGTGGTGGTGACGGGGCCCGCCTGGCCGCTGGCGAGCGTCGCGCCGAAGTTGGCGTTGAACGCCTTGACCACGCGGGCCGAGGGGTGGGCTCCCTGGATCTGCTGGGCGGCGGAGGAGTCCGAGGGGACCACGAGGCTGTCGAAGGTCGCGAAGTCGATGGGGTTGGTCGCGTCGATCAGGATCTTGCCGTCGAGCGCGCCCGCGTACGTGCCGAGGATCTCCTCGACGGCGGGGTAGGGGACGGCAAGGACGATGATCTCGCCGGTCAGCGGGTCGCCGATGCGCCCGGAGGCGGCGCCGAGTCCCTGCGCCACGGTGGCGGACTTCTCGGGGTCGCGGGCGAGCACCTGCAGCGTGGCTCCGGCCCTGTGGGCGACGGCGGCGACGGCTCCGGCGAGGTTCCCTGCTCCGATGATGGTGATGGTCGACATGGTCGATGCTCCTCGAATAGTTGATTCTTCAACGGATACGAGGACAGGTCTACCACGCTTTGGTTGATGCGACAAGTATCCGTACGATGGCCGACATGACGTTCCGAGCCCCTCGCATGACCCAGCGCGAGTCCGCGGCATGGCTCGGCATCATCGGCGTGAGCGGCCTGCTCCCGGCGGCGCTGGACACCCAGCTGCAGCGGGACGCGCAGATGACGCACTTCGAGTTCATGGTGCTCTCGAACCTCAAGCTCGGCCCGGGGGAGGGGATGCGGATGACCGCACTCGCCGAGGCGACGTACGCGACGCTGCCGCGCCTGTCCCACGTGTGCGCGCGGCTGGACCGGCGAGGGGACCTGACCCGCAGGCCCTGCGCCGAGGACAGGCGGGCGACCGTCGTCGCGCTCACACCCGAGGGGCGCCGTCGTCTCATCCACGCCATGCCGGGGCACATCGCGACCGCCCGGCGGCTCGTGATCGATGCGCTGACGCCCGCACAGCTCGACGCGCTCGCCGAGATCAGCGCCGTGCTCCTGGACCGGCTCGGTGCGCCCGGCGGGCTGGAGCCGGTGCCCGCGAGCGCCACGACGTCGGAGCCCGCGCGCGGGAGGGCGAGGACGGGTTCGCGGGCCGGGGAGGACGAAGCCGTCCCCCAGGATGACCGCGCATGACGCCGGACCGGCGGCATGGCCCCGCCGTGCCCTAGCGTCGGGCCGCGAGCCGTCCCGCCCACCCTGGATCCCCGGAGGCCCCCGTGTCCGCAGCCCCCGTGCCCCTGTCCGTCCTGGACCTGTCCGCCTTCGGCTCCGGGAGCACCCCGGCCGACGGGCTCCGGGAGAGCCTCGAGCTCGCGCGGGAGGCCGAGCGCCTGGGCTACGTGCGCTTCTGGCTGGCCGAGCACCACCTGAACCCCGGGGTCGCCGGCGCCGCGCCGCACGTCCTGGCCGCCGCCGTCGCCGCCGCGACCGCGCGGATCCGGGTGGGCACAGCCGTGACGGTGCTCGGCAACACCACGCCTCTGCGGGTCGCCGAGGAGATCGGGCTGCTCTCGGCCCTGCACCCCGGGCGGATCGACCTGGGGATCGGCCGGTCCGGGTCCCGGACGCCGTCGAGCGCCGACCCCGGGGAGGCCGTCGGGCCCGGTGCCGGACGGGATCCCGCCTCGCACGGCGCATCCCGGCCCACGCCACCCGCGCGTCCCGCCGTCGCCGATCGTGAGGTCGCGGGTCTGCTGCTGCCTGCGCCCCCGCCGCCGCGCACGACGGGCGGCGCACACCGCGCGGTCCACGAGAAGCTGCTCTCCCGCACCCGCACCGGGACCGACACGTTCACCGAGGACGTCCACGACATCCTCGCGCTGCTGGACGGGACCTACCGCGACCCCGACGGCGCGATCGTGCAGGCCTCGCCCGCCACGGGCTCGGACGCCGAGGTCTGGATCCACGGCAGCTCCGCAGGTCCCAGTGCGCGGCGGGCCGGGGAGCTGGGGCTGCCCTTCGGCGCGAACTACCACGTCGTGCCGTCCTTCGTCACCGATGCGATCGCCGCCTACCGCGAGGCCTTCCGCCCCGGACGGATCGCCGCGCCCCACGTCATCGTCTCGGCCGACGTGCTCGTGGCCGACACCGACGCGCGGGCCCGGGAGCTCGCGGCCGGATACGGGCAGTGGGTGCACAGCATCCGCGCCGGTCGCGGGGCGATCCCGTACCCGACGCCGGCCGAGGCCCTCGCCGCACCGCTGCGGCCCGATGAGGAGGCCGTCGTCCGCGACCGTCTCGTGACCCGCTTCGTCGGGTCGCCGGAGACCGTCTCGGCCCGGCTCGACACGCTCGTGGCCGCCACGGGGGCCGATGAGCTGCTCGTGACCACGCTGGCCCACGACCCGGCGGATCGTCGGCGGTCGCTCGCGCTGCTGGTCGAGAGCCGGGGGATCCTGCCCGGCTGAGGCGGTCCCGCTCGGCTCAGCGGCGGACGGGGTCTCCCGCGGCGCCGAGCACCCCGTCGAGGTCGGCGAGGAAGGGTGCGCCCTCCCAGTCCCCGGGGGACATGCAGGCCACGGCCCCGCAGATCGCCCCGCGGCGCAGGCGCTCGAGGGGATCCAGGCCCTCGACGGCCGCGGACAGGTAGCCGGCCACGAACGCGTCGCCGGCGCCCACGGTGTCGACCACCGACACCGGGTGGGCGGCGACCGCGAGGGTCGTGCCGTCCAGGGTGCTGGCGGCACCGCGCTCGCCGTCCTTGAGCACCACCTCGGGGCCCGCGGGCAGGGCCGCCACGGCCTCCTCGGAGGTCGCGGCATCGGTGCCCAGCAGCAGCCCCAGCTCCTCGGGGCCGCCGAAGATCAGGTCCGCGCGCTCGGCGATCTCGCGGTAGGCGGTGCGGGCGTCCTCGGTGCCGATCAGCCGCGAGCGGTGGTTGACGTCGAAGCTCACGCGCACACCCTGGGCGCGGGCCCGGTCGATCGCCGCGTGGACGGTCGCGCGCGCGGACTCGGACAGCGCCGCCGTGATGCCGGTGACGTGGAGGATGCCGGCGCCGCTCAGCAGGTCGGGCGGGAGATCTGTGGGTGCCAGACGGGATCCGGCAGAGCCGGCGCGGTAGTAGTCCACGCTGGTCGTCACGCTCGTCGGACGGGACTTGAGCATGAGCCCGGTGGGGGCGCCGTCGTCGAGGATCGCGAGGGTCCGCACCCCCTCGGCGCGCAGCTCGCGGGTGACGCGTCGGCCCAGCTCGTCGGCGCCCACGCGGCCCAGCCAGGTGGTGGGCACGCCCAGGCGGCGCAGGCCGATCGCGACGTTGGACTCGGCGCCGGCGATGCCGATGGCGAGCTGGTCGAGGTGGGCCAGGGAGCCCACCTGGCCGGAGCGCAGCTGGGCCATCGTCTCGCCGAGCGTGACGACGCCGAGACGGTCCTCGGGAGTGGGGGTGGTCATCGGTGGCCGTCCTCGGGGTGGTCGTGAGCGGGGACGGCCGGGAGGCCCGAAGGGTTCGGGAGGTCCTGCGGCCGTGCGGGATCCGGGGTGGCCGGGAGGCCCGGGGCACGCCGGCAGAGGTCCACGAACGCGCGGGCGCGGTCGGTGAGCGCCCCCAGGTCGCCGCCGCGTGCGGCGTCGCCCAGCAGCGGCCCGCCCACGCTGACTGCCGCGGCACCGGCCGCGAGCCAGGCGCGTGCGCCGTCGAGATCGACGCCGCCCGAGGGGATCACCTCGATGTCCGGGAAGGGCCCGCGCAGGTCACGGACATAGTCGGGACCCACCTGGCCGGCGGGGAACACCTTGACGGCGGCCGCCCCGCCGGCCCATCCGGCGTGCAGCTCGGTGGGCGTCAGACCGCCCGGGACGATCGGCAGGCCCGTCTCACGTGCTGCGGCCAGCAGGTCCGCGCGGGTCACGGGCGTCACCGCGTACGCGGCGCCCGCGGCGGCGGCGCGATGGAGCTCCTCGGGGGTCGTGATCGTGCCCACCCCCAGGTCGAGGTCCGCGCCGAAGGTCGCCAGCAGCGCATCGAGGGTGCCGGGCGTGGTCAGCGTGAGCTCGACGCTCGTGACGCCGCCGGTCACCAGGGCCTCGAGCAGCGGGACGTACGCGGCGGGCGCGTCGGTCCGGATCACGACGATCAGCCGCGAGGTGGCGGTGCGCGCAGGCAGCTGCGGGCGCCCTCCGGTGGCGGTGCGCGCCGGCAGTCGCGGGCGCCCTCCGGTGGCGGCGTGCGAGGTGGCCGTGCGCCCGGTGGCGGACGGGCTGGGAGGGGAGGTCGGCGTCCCGGGAGGAGGGGTCATGGTCCGCGGCTCAGAAGTAGGTGCGCAGCAGGCCGATGATCGCCGGGTCCGCGGCGTCGGCGTCGTCGATCTCGGGGACCAGGCGCCACTTGTCGATCGCGGTGCACGGGTGCGAGAGCCCCAGGCGCACCACGTCGCCGATCGCCAGGGGGTCATCGGCCGAGATCCGCAGGAAGGTGTGCTGGTCGTTCATGGCGATCGCGGTGGCGCCCGGGAGGGGCCGGCTGGGCTCGCCGAACTCGGTCTGGGCGCGCTGGGGCTCGGGGAGCCCCTCGTCGAAGGGCACGTCGCGCTTGCCGGCGTCCACGAGGGCGAGCGTGGGCTCGGGCCGGGAGACCACCCGCACCCAGGCGTGCATGCCGGGGACGAACACGTCGGCGGAGTCCGGATCGGTGAACGGGGTGATGCCGCGGTAGAAGCCGTCGTCGTGCGTGATGTAGGAGCCGGAGCGGAGCACGACGGTGGTGTCCAGGCCCGGCGTCGCGTTCCCGGCGAGGTTCGCGAGGTGCTCGATGACGAGCTCGAAGTAGGCGCTGCCGCCCGCCGTGAGGATCACGTCCTCGGTGTCGAACAGCTGCTCGGCCGCGGCGCTGGTGAAGAGGGTGCGGAGCCGGTCGAGGTAGGCGTTGACCGTGGTCAGGGCGTCCTCGGAGCGGTCGTGGGCGAGGGCTCCCTCGTAGCCGCTGACGCCGCGCAGACGCAGGGAGGGGGTCGCGTGAGCGGCGCGTGCCACCTCGAGCGCGCGCTCGACTGTGCGGGCGCCGGTGCGGGCGCCGGGAGAGCCGAGCTCGACGAGCACGTCCAGCGGCGGCCCGGCCGGGTCCAGCAGCCGCGCGAGGCGCTCGACGGTCGCGGTGTCGTCGACCCACGAGAGCACCTCGGTGCCGGCGGCGGTCATCTCCTGGGCCAGCGCGATCCCGTGCGGGTCCACGAGGGCGTTGGCGAGCTGGATGCGGGGGACGCCGAACTCGCGGGCCACGCCGAGCTGGGCGGGGTTGGCGACCGTGATGCCCCAGCCGCCCGCGTCGAGCTGGCGCTGCCAGAGCTCGGGGATCATCGTCGTCTTGCCGTGGGGGGCGAGCACCACGCCGTGACGCGCGCAGTACGCGGCCAGGACCGCGATGTTCGCGTCGATCGCGGGGCCGCCGAGCCCGAGGATCGGCGTGGTCAGGTCGCTGAGATGCGGGGAGGTCGCGAGGAACTCGGGGACGGTCTGCGTGCTCGTGGAGGCCGGCAGCGCCTTGGCGCACGGGCCGATGGGGAGCGTGGACAGGATGTCGAGGTCCATGGAGAGCCTTCCTGGTGGCCGCGGCGGCGCGATGGATGGTGCGGTGGTGCGATGGTGCCGAGGGCGTGGCTGATGGTGCGGGGGATGTGGCTGGTGGGGCTGAGGGTCGGGCCGGTGGAGCTGATTGTGCCGTGGGTCGGGCGGAGGCCGCGACCGCCCGGGTCCGGAGCGCGCGCGAGGTCGCGGACCGGACCCGGGCGACGGGGTCGATCAGGGTGCTGCGGGGTCGGGCGCGATCGATCGGGCGGCCGCGCCGATCACGGCCGGGCAAGATCCGGTCGGATCAGACCGAGGGCGCGTCGGCGTCGGGCAGGGCGAGGATCGCATCGACCTCGATGTCGAAGCCTGCCATCGGCAGGGGCAGCGTGGTGCGGGTGGGGCCGTTCTCGCCGAAGTACTCGCCGAAGACCTCGTTGAGCTCGTGGAAGTACTTCCAGTCGCTGATGTAGACCGTCGTGCGGACGGCGTCGGCCAGGCTGGAGCCCGCGGCCTCGGCGAGGGCGGCGAGGTTGTCCAGGGCCAGCTCGGCCTGGGCGCGGAAGCTCGTGGTGACCAGCTCGCGGTCCGGGCCCGGGCGGTGCGGCGTGCAGCCGGAGAGGAACACGAAGCCGTGGGAGATGATCGCGGGGGAGTAGGGCCCGCCGACGGTGTGCGCCTTGTCGGTGGTGATGACCTGCTTGTGGGACATGGGTGCTCCTCGTGGGTGCGGACGGGACGACGCGGCGCGCGGGCGCGGAGGGCCCGGGTGCCGATACCCGTGAACTTACGGGGTGTTGGACTCTGTGTCCAGTCATCCGGACGCATTGTCCGGAGAGTGGTCCGGGCGTGCTCCGGGGCGGGCCGATCGCTAGATTGACGGGATGTCGATCGCCGAGGACACACCGCGCCCGGACGCCGCCCCCGCGGGCGTCGCGGCGGCAACGGATCCCGCCCCGGGCGCGGCCGCCGCGACCTTCGAGACCATCGCCGAGGTCGTGGCGACCTTCACGCCCGTGGCCCATGCGATCGCCGCGGCGGTCGGACCGCGCTGCGAGGTGGTGGTGCACGACCTCTCCGCCGAGCAGGTCGACCTCGAGCACACCGTCGTCGCGATCGAGAACGGCCATGTGAGCGGCCGGGGGATCGGCGGCCCCTCCACGAGTCTGGGCTTCGACGTGCTGGCCCGCGACACTGAGGACCACGACGCCTTCGGCTACCGCGGCAGCACCCGGGACGGCCGCGAGCTGCGCTCCTCCTCGGTCTACCTGCGCAACCGGGCCGGGCGGATCATCGCGGCGCTGTGCATCAACGTCGACGTGAGCGCCCTGCGCACCATTCAGGCCCTCGTCGGCTCGATCGAGCCGAGCGCCCCCGCCCCCGTGGTCGGCACGTCCGGCGGGGAGCAGGAGGTCGTGGGGGCCGACATCGGCGACGTCGTGGACGACATGATCACCCGCGGGATCGCCGAGACCGGCAAGCAGGCGGCCGCGCTCACTCGCGAGGAGCGGGTGCGGGTGCTCGGCCTGCTCGACGAGAAGGGAGCCACTTCGGTGGGCCAGGCGATGCCGCGGATCGCGGCGCGGCTGGGTGTCTCGCGGAGCACGGCGTACCAGTACCTCGAGGAGTCGCGGCGAGGGGTCTGAGCGGACGGTCGACGTCCCGGCCCGGAGACGCCGTGAACCCCTGTGCACCGACGTTCTCCCCGCGGTGTGATCTGGCTTACCATCGACGCGACCGGATGATCAGTGGGGGGTTCGATGCGCGCGGACGATGTCGCCGTGACCGATGTGTGGTTCGACGAGCGGGAGGAGCGGGTCCGGCGGTTCACGCAGACCCTGCTCCGCGCGTTCCACGACGCGGATGACGAGGTCGCCGCGGAGTCGTCCCGCATCGCGGCCGAGACCCAGCGGATAGAGGTCCAGCGACGGCTCGCCGCGGCATTGCGCGGACTCGCGGGACGGATGCTGACGTGGGTGCGGAGCGAGCTGTCCGGCTCCGGCAGGGCCTGGTCGCTGCTCGAGACGAAGGTGTACGGGCAGCCCATCGGCCTGGTCCGGATCGAGAGATCCGGGTCCGAGCTCGACGTCGCGATCGTCGAGCGGGCGTCCGCCGAGGTGATCGAGCTGCGCAGGGTGATCGACCGTCCGCTGCGGGCCAAGCCGGCCCACACGGCGCGCCTCGTGGAACTGCTGCAGTACCTCGAGGGTGTCCGCCACGGCGCGCTCGCCGAGGCGGAGGCGATCGACCATCGGCTCGCCGTCGACTCGGAGGCGCTGGCGCGCACCCGCGAGCGCGCCGACCACCGGCGCCGGGAGGCCGTCGGTGACCTCGAGGCCCGCCGCTCCGCGTTCGTGGCGACCGATCGCGAGGAGCTCACGGAACGTCGACAGACCCACACCTCTCCGTCCGCGCACCCCCTGCGCGATGCCGCCTGGTCATCCGCGCCGGCCACCCAGCGCGCCGTGGAGCCCCTCGATCTCGGGAGTCTCGTCGCCGCTCCGCGAACCGCCCACGAGCTGCCCGTCGAGTCCGCGAAGATCGCCGTCCCCTGGGTGCGGGACCTCCGTGCGCTCGGGAACATCGTGGTGCCATTCACCTCCGAGGGGCGCGACGTGGCCAACGGCGTCCTCGAGGAGCTCACGCTGCGTGCGCTGGCGGGATTCCCACCGGCGGGTCTGCGGTGCGCGTTCGTCGACCCGCTCGGACTCGGCCGCTCGGACGCCCGGTTCCTCGGACTGGGCGATCACAACCCTGAGCTGATCCACACCAAGGTGCGCAGCTCCCGTGAGGACATCGAGGCGCTCCTGAAGGATCTCGTCGGGCACATCGAGTCGGTGACCCAGAAGTACCTCCGCGGCGAGTTCGCCTCGATCGACCAGTACAACGAGGCCGCGGACGAGATCGCCGAGCCGTACAGGCTCCTGGTGATCCACGACTTCCCCGAGCAGTTCGACAGGGGGACCAACCTCCACCTCCTGCAGCGGGTGCTCGAGAACGGTCCGCGCTGCGGCATCCACACGATCGTGTCCGCACGGGCGGACGGCGGTGACGACTACACCCCCGGTCTGGAGGATCTGCTCCGAGGACCCACGATCGGCCTCGCTCGGAACGACAGCGCCTGGGTCGACCTCCCGGACACCGACACCTCATGGCGGGGCATCCGCAGCGACATCGACCATCAGATCGGCGCCGAGGAGGCACGGGCCCTCGTGGAGGCGCGCATCGAGGCCGTCGGACCCGGTGCGCACACGAGCGGGGTCACCACCGGCCTGGATCGCGCACTCGCGACCTATGCCGCGGCCGCTTCGTCCCGCACCCACCCCGAGATCCCCGCGAACACGGTCGTGCCCGACCTCGCGGATTCGTCGACCTGGTGGCAGAACTCCTCGGCGCGAGCCGTGGTGGCACCGATCGGCCTGTCGAGCGCACGGGAGGCCGCCTACCTCCGTCTCGACTCGGAGAGCAGGTCCGCGGCGCTGCTCATCGGACGTCCCGGATCCGGGAAGTCGACGCTCATCCACACCTGGCTCAGCGCGCTCAGCCTCCTCTACTCCCCGCAGGAGCTCGAGCTGCAGCTCATCGACTTCAAGGAGGGGGTGGAGTTCACCCCGTACGCCCGCCAGGGCCTCCCGCATGCCCGCGCCGTCGCGATCGAGAGCGAGCGCGAGTTCGGGCTCAACGTCCTGCGGTCGATCGAGGACGAGATGAAGCGTCGCTCGGCGCTGTTCAAGGAGGTCGGCAACGGCGTGACCTCGCTCGGCGACCACCGCGAGCGAGGGGACGTGCATCTGCCGCGGCTCGTCGTCGTGATCGACGAGTTCCAGATCCTCTTCGACACCGACGACAAGCTGGCCCTCGACGCGGCCACGAGCCTCGAGCACATCATCCGGCAGGGTCGCGGCTACGGGGTGCACCTCGTCCTGGGCTCGCAGTCGATCAGCGGGATGGTGGGCCTGAACCGCCAGGTCCTGCAGCTCATCGGCACCCGCATCCTCCTGCAGAGCTCCGAGGAGGACGCTGCGCTCGCCCTCGGGGAGCGCAACGACGCCCACCGTCACCTGACGGCCCGTGGAGAGGCCGTGGTCAACACCCAGGGCGGACGGCCCGAGGCCAACGTCTTCGTCAAGGTCGCGTACGAGAACGACGAAACACGCTGGGAGCGACTCCGGGCCCTCCGCGAGCGTGCCGACGACGGGGGCTTCACCCGCCGTCCCGTGGTCTTCTCCGCCGACCGTGCGGCCGACCGGGCCGCCCTGGTCGCCGCCGATGCGCCCCGCGCCGGCGGACGAGCACCTCGGCTCCTGCTCGGCGGTGCGCTCGGGCTCGGCGCGGCGCCCCACGTGGACCTCCCGCGCGCTCCGGGGCGCAATCTGCTCGCGGTGCTCCGCGACGGCGGTTCCGCGGAGATCGCCTTCACGATGGGGGTGATCGACGACGTCCTGCGGACCTTGCCGGATGCCGAGGTCGTGCTGTGCCCGTTCATCGGGGTCGGAGAGGAGCTCGATCCGTACCTCGAGACGCTCGCGGACCTCTCCCGTGTCCGGATCGTCCCCCAGCGACGTCTGGCGGCGGAGCTGTCGGAACTGGCCGGCACCGTCCGGTCACGTCAGGCGGATCCGTTCGGCTCGTCGGGGCCCGCACAGGTGCTGATCCTCCACGGCGTGCACCGCTCGCGAGGCCTCGCCGAGAGTTCGGGTGGGAGCGGATTCTCCTTCGATGCGCCGGAGACGCCTGCCGAGGATCCCGCCTCGGACCTCGAGAGGATCCTCGAGGAGGGGCCGGAGGTCGGCGTGCACACGGTCGCGTGGTCGGATTCGCCGTCGGGGATCACGCGGAAGCTCAGCAGGTCCGCGATCGCCGCCTTCGACCTCCGTCTGGCAGGGCCCATCTCTCCGGACGATGCCGCCGACTTCTTCGACCACGGGATCTCTCCCGCGCAGAAGCCCCGCCAGGCGCTGTTCTTCGATCGTGACAGCGGACGGACCCAGGGCGTGCTGGCCGTGACCGAGGTTCCGCTGGCCTGGTGGAGGGATGAGGTCGGAGCCCTGGCCACGGACGACGTGCGCGAGGGCGGTGTCGTCGCATGAACCGGGTGCACGCCAGCCCCGAGGACCTCGAGCGCTTCGCCCGACGTCTCCGGGGGATCCAGGACGACGTCGAGCGGTTCAACCGGGAGCTCGAGCGGACGCTCGAGACGATCGACTGGCGCGATGGGGTCAAGGACCGCATCGACAACGATGTGCGCCAGGCGGTCAAGGGCATGCGGAGGTTCTCCCATGCCTTGGGCGAGCACTCCCGGGAGGTCGACTCCAAGGCGCGCACCCTGCGCGAGTTCCTGCGGTGAGCGCGTCATGACCGCCGCCCATTCCAGTCAGGAGGCGCTGCAGCGCTCCGCGCGCGGGATCGCCGTGTTCGGCGCGGCGATGATCGCCGGTGATGCGGCCGCCCGGAGCTCCCTGCGATCGCACGAGGCCCGGGCCGCCGAAGCGCTCGAGGGCCGACGGGCGGATCATCACGATGCGCAATCCGAGCTCGGGTCCGCCCGAGGTGCGCTCTCGGCCGCGCGGACGCGGGTCCAGGCGGCGCAGGTCGAGGTCAGCCGCGCCCATGCCGCCGTGGACCCGGATCCTCGCTACTCGGGTCCTGGTCTGGCCCGGCTGCGGGCGGCGGAGGGATCGCTGTCCGCGGCCCGGTCCGATGAGTCCCGTGCCGAGCAGCAGGTCGTCCGGGCCCGCCGTGCCCTCGCCGAGGCGGAGGAGGCGATGCGGCGGTGCCGAGCCGCGGGGGAGAGGATCCACGCCGCCTCCGAGCGCTACCGGCGTTCGGCGCTGAGCTACGTGGGGATCAGCGGCGCGCTGATCCTGCGGGGGCGAGCACAGCTCGGTCGGCTCTCCGGTCTTCTCGACGAGTACCACGCGATCGGGGCGTACGGCTCAGCTCCCGGCGCGTCCGCCGCGTCGTCCGGCGGTCCCGGTGCGGGAGCTGCCGCCGGGGGCTCGGGATCGTATGCTGCCATCGCCGGATGGGAGAGCCGATGGGGGCTGACGACAGTCCCGCTCCGCGACATCGACACGGTGGGCTCGGACGAATGCTCGGCCCGCGACCGCTGGGACGTCGAGCGCTTCGAGAACGCCCTGCCTCCCCTCCTCGCGGGCGAGGACTGGGAACGGCGCATCGACGCTGCCGATGCGGCATCCGGCCGGTCGGGTGAACGCACCTTGCGTGAGGTCGTGCGCAGGCTGCTGGAGAACCCGGTGACCGTGCTCCCCGGGCCGCCCCTGCACGTCGTGGCGGGCAGGGGGCACGTCGCCGCGGCCCAGCGGGCCGGGCTCACCGAGCTCCCGGTCCGCTGTCTGGCGGGCGATGCCGCGGACGACGCCGGCGTGCGGGTGGACGGCGGTGTCCGATGAGCGAGATCCGCGACGGTGCCGACCGTCTGCGCCGGACCTCGGAGGACATAGGTGCCGCGTGGCAGGACGCGGCGTCGAGGCGATTCCGTCGCGAGGTCGTCGACGGCCTGGTGGTCGCGGCGGTCGCACTCGACGTCGCCGAGTCCCGAGCGCAGCAGGAGATCCGGGAGGCCTCGCGTGACCTCTGACCGCAGTCGGCGCGCCAGAAGGGCACCCATGCGCCGCCCCGTCCCTGCAACCCGTACGAGTTCCCCAAACCCGAGGAGGGTCCCGTGACCGAACAGCAGCTGCGTGAACCCCCCGAGCGGGACACGAGCGTCCCGCGGACAGCGGAGGAATCCGCCCGCCGACGCGCCCTGGTGTGGCTGATCGTCAAGCTCGTGCTGGTGGTGATCGCCGTCTGGCTCGTCCTCACGGGGATCTCGGCGTGCTTCTCCTTCCTCACGAGCGCAGGGTCGACGGGCGCCCTCGGGGCACTTCCTGCGCTGGGAGGAGTGGTCGGCTGAGACCGGTCGGCAGTGCTGGGCGGGAAGACCGCCGTCAGAGGATCGTGCGCTGCTCCGGATGAGGGGAGATCGCCGGTCGAATGCCGTGACAGGTTCATCGACGCTGTGGGCTGTGGGCTGTGGGCTGTGGGCCGTGGGCTGAGGGCACGTGGGGTCACGGGACCAGGACGGTTCGTCGTCCGCGGGCCTCAGTCGTCCCGGGGGCCGGGAGCTGCGCTCCCTGGCCACCCGCGCCCCCACCCCGTACGCTCGACCTCGACACGGGGTGCCCCATCGGGGGCTGAGATCACACCCGGGAACCTGATCGAGTTCGTACTCGCGGAGGGATGTCATGGACGGTCTGCCGGGGTCTGCCCGCACGTCCGCCGACCCTGTGTCTCCATCCCGGGGCTCTGCGCCCCGTCACCGAGACGCGGCCCTGCGGGGCCCACGGAGAGGCAGCCATGACCGAGACCTTCACCCAGGCGCTGCGGCGCGAGAACCAGGAGACGTGGGAGCGGGCCACCGGGCACCGGTTCGTCCGTGAGCTGACCGAGGGCACCGTCCCGGATCCGGTGATGGCCGGCTACCTGATCCAGGACCATCGCTTCCTCGACAGCTTCCTGGTGCTCCTGGGATCGGCGATCGCGTCGGCGGACACCTTCGCGGCGCGGATCCGCCTGTCGCAGTTCGTGGGGGAGGTCGCAGGCGACGAGAACACCTACTTCCTGCGGTCCTTCGAGGCACTCGGCGCGCCCGAGGACGCCCGCGCGCAGGTGCCCGACACGGCCGCGACCGCGGGGTTCACGGCACTCTTCCGGGAGGCGGCCGCGACCGGGAGCTACTCGGCGGCCCTCGGTGTGCTGGCCGTGGTCGAGGGGCTCTACCTCGACTGGGCGCAGAACGCCCCCCAGCAGCGACCTCAGAGCTTCGTCCACGCGGACTGGATCACCCTGCACGACAATCCGGCGTTCCGTGACGTCGTGGCGTTCCTGACCGCGGAGCTGGACCGGGTGGGGCCGGCCGATCCGGAGGCCGCCCGGGCGTTCTTCGCCCGCGCCGTGGACCTCGAGCTGGCGTTCTTCGACGCCGCGTACGCCCACCCTTTCGCGGGGGATCCCGCATGAGCCTGTTCGAGCTGCTGCGGGCGGAGAACGAGACGGACTGGCTGGCGTACACGCGCCACGAGTTCGTGGAGCGCCTCGGCGACGGAACCCTGCCGCTGCCCGCCTTCCAGGACTACCTGCTGCAGGACTACCGGTTCCTGCTGCATTTCGCCCGCGCCAATGCGCTGGCCGTCTACAAGAGCCGCGACGCCGCGCAGATCGCGCAGGCCGCCGATGCGCTGGCCACGACGATCACCGAGACCAGCCTGCACGTGCGCCTGGCCGGACGGTCGGGCATCGAGCCGGATCAGCTCGCAGCCGTGCCCGAGAAGCAGGCCACCGTCGCGTACACCCGCTACGTGCTGGACACGGGCATGGCCGGTGACCTGCTCGAACTGGACGTCGCGCTCGCGCCGTGCGCGATCGGCTACGCGGAGATCGGCCGGGAGCTCGCACCGCGCCTGGCCGAATACCCCGAGCATCCGTACGCGGAATGGATCGCCGAGTACGCGGGGGAGGATTTCCAGGCGGCGTCCCGGCGGGCCGAGGAGCATCTGGACCATCTCGCAGGCGGCCCGCTCTCGGAGGGGCGGATCGCCCACCTGGTGGAGGTGTTCGGCACCGCGACCCGGCTCGAGGCGGAGTTCTGGCAACAGGCTCTCGTGTGAGGCCGGACGGGGCCTCGGTGCATCCGAGCGGGACGGGCACGGCACTGAGCGGGCTTGGGCCGCCTGTGCCTCCAGTGCGGACGAAGGTCCCCGGACTCAGGCGTCGGCCAGCACCCCGAGCACGGCCTCCCCGTACTCCGCGAGCTTCTTGGCGCCCACCCCGCTGACCTGGCCGAGCGCCCCCACGGTGGGCGGATGCGCGTCGATGATCCCCACCAGCGTGGCGTCGCTGAACACCATGTACGGGGCGATCTTCTTCTCCTGGGCCACGCTCGTCCGCCAGGCCCGCAGGGCCTCGAAGATCTCCCGCTGGGCGGGCTCGAGGGCATCGGCCGCCCGGGAGCGCGACCCGGACCCGGACGAGCGCGAGCCGCCCGCCTTGGCGGGGGCGCGATCCACGGCCAGCTGCACCGTCGTCTCGCCGCGCAGCACCGGGCCGGCGTTCGGGCCGGGGACCAGCACCCCGTAGTCGCCCACGGCCTCGACGATCCCGCGGGCCAGCAACTGACGCAGGGCCGTGCGCCACTGGCGCTCGGAGAGGTCCTGGCCGATCCCCCAGACGCTCAGCTGGTCGTGGCGGGACTGCCGGGAGCGGTCGTTCTCGCGGCCCAGCAGCACGTCGATCACCTGCCCGGAGCCGAAGCGCTGATCACGCTCGCGGTCCAGGCGGATCACCGCCGACAGCAGCTTCTGCGCGGCAACGGTCGCATCCCAGGTCTCGGGCGGGTGCAGGCAGGTGTCGCAGTTGCCGCAGGGCTCGGACTCCTGGCCGAAGTACCCGAGCAGCTGGACCCGGCGGCAGGTGACGGTCTCGCACAGTGCGAGCATCGCGTCGAGGTGCGCGCGGGCGTTGCGCTTGAACTGCTCGTCGCCGTCCCCTGCATCGATGAAGCGGCGCTGGTTGACCACGTCGCCCAGGCCGTAGGCCATCCAGGCGGTCGAGGGGAGGCCGTCGCGGCCGGCGCGCCCGGTCTCCTGGTAGTAGCCCTCGATGGACTTGGGCAGGTCCAGATGGGCCACGAACCGGACGTCCGGCTTGTCGATGCCCATGCCGAAGGCGATCGTGGCGACCATGACCAGGCCGTCCTCGCGCAGGAACCGCTCCTGGTTGTGGTGACGCACGCGGGCGTCGAGACCCGCGTGGTACGGCAGGGCGTGGACGCCCTGGTCCACGAGCCAGGCGGCGGTCTGCTCGACGCTGCGGCGCGAGAGGCAGTAGACGATCCCGCAGTCGCCGTCGTGCTCGGCGCGGATCAGGCGCAGCAACTGCTCGCGCGCCCGGTCCTTGGGGCCGATCCGGTACTGGATGTTGGGCCGGTCGAAGCTGGAGACGAAGTGCCGGGCATCGCCCAGGCGCAGCCGCTCGGTGATCTCCCGGTGGGTCTCGCCGGTGGCGGTGGCGGTCAGGGCGATGCGCGGGACCTCGGGAAACGCATCGGCCAGCACGGAGAGCCCGAGGTAGTCGGGCCGGAAGTCGTGGCCCCACTGGGACACGCAGTGGGCCTCGTCGATCGCGAACAGGGCGATCTGCGCCCGGTGCAGGAGGTCCTGGGTGCGCGGCAGAACCAGGCGCTCGGGCGCCATGTACAGCAGGTCCAGCTCACCGGCGAGGAGCTGCTGCTCGACGGCCTGGACCTCGTGCAGCTCCAGGGTCGAATTCAGAGCCGCGGCGCGGATGCCGAGCTGGTCCAGCGCCGCGACCTGATCGGCCATGAGCGCGATGAGCGGGGAGATGACGACCCCCGTGCCCTGCCGCAGCAGCGCGGGGATCTGGTAGCAGAGCGACTTGCCGCCGCCGGTGGGCATGAGGACCACGGCGTCCCCGCCGCCGGAGACCTGGTCGATGATCTGCGCCTGCTCGCCGCGGAACGCGTCGTACCCGAAGACCGTCTGCAGGATGTGCAGGGCGGGGGAGGGCGCCTGCTGGGGCGCGGGGGCGAGGGGGTCGACCGGGTCCGGGGCGTTGGTGATGGCATCGAGCACTGAGGGGGCTGGACCGTCGGTCATGGATCCAGGGTAGGCGGCGAGGGGTGTGGAGGGTTCGTGACCCACAGGGCGCCCGCCCGGGGAACAGCCGGGATCAGGCGACGATGACGCCCGCGCCGAGCAGGATCATCAGGACGATGCCCAGCGCGATCCGGTAGACCACGAACGGCATGAAGCTGCGCGAGGAGATCCACTTCATGAAGAAGGCGATGACGGCCAGTCCCACCACGAAGGAGACGCCGGTGGCCAGCGCCGTCTGGCCCGGACCGTAGACGGCGGGCTCTCCGAAGCTCTTGACCAGCTGGTACAGGCCGCTGCCGAAGACCGCGGGGATCGCCAGCAGGAAGGCGTAGCGGGCGGCGGCCTCGCGGGAGTAGCCCAGCAGCAGGCCCATCGTGATGGTGCCGCCGGAGCGCGAGACGCCGGGGATCAGCGCGAGTGCCTGGGCGATCCCGTAGAGGATGCCGTGGGGGTAGGTGAGATCGTCGAGCTCGCGGCGGCGGGCGCCGATGCGGTCCGCCACGCCCAGCAGGATCCCGAAGCCGATGAGCATCGCGGCGACCACCCACAGGGAGCGGAAGACGCTCTCGATCTGGTCCTGGAACAGCAGCCCCAGCAGCACGATCGGGATGGTGCCCAGGATGATCAGCCAGCCCATGCGGGCATCGGCGTCGTCCCGGGGCACCGAGCCCGTGAGCGAGCGGGCCCAGCGGCCGATGATCCGGACGATGTCCCGCCAGAAGTAGACGACCACGGCGGCCTCGGTGCCCAGCTGGACGATGGCGGTGAAGGCCGCCCCGGGATCCTCCGCGCCCGGCAGGAACGTCCCGACGATCCGCAGGTGGGCGCTCGAGGACACGGGCAGGAACTCGGTGAGTCCCTGCACGATGCCCAGGAAGGCGGCTTCGAGCCAGCTCAGCATGGTTCTCCTGGGGGGTACGGGGGAGGGGCGCAGGTGCCGTGGTCAGGTGCTCGGTGGTCGCGTGCGATGCTGCGGGAACCGGTGGCCGATGCTAGCAACGGGGCGGCGTTCCGGGCGGGTCGAGGCCCTGTGATGCTGTGCAGCACATGGGCGGAACGTCCGATGCCGGCTCCGATGCATGAGCTGGTCAGCCGATGCCCAGGGTCTTCGTCGTGCAGGGGTCCGCGTCGACCGTCGCGCCGTGGATGCGGACCTCGCCCTCGGCCGTGATGGTGAGGGTCGCGCCGTGGGTGTCCTCGCTGGTGAGGACGGTGCGGGAGCCGTCGGCGGCAGGGCGGTCGAGGGTCTCGAAGCCGGACTCCTCGAGGACGGGGTTCAGGGCGTCGATGCGTCCCTGCCAGGCGTCGTCGTCGCTGGGCTCAGCGAGCGCCGAGGAGGGCGTCCAGGTGCCGGGGGTGTAGGAGCAGGTGCCGCCGACCTCGGTGACCGTGCGGGTGGTCTCGGTGAGGGACCAGGTGACATCGGTGCTGTCCGCCGCGGCGAGGGTCGTGGCCACGTCCTCGCCGACGGTGTCGTAGCGGTCGACCGCGCCGGACGCCGGAAGGGGGGAGGTGGCGGAGCAGGCGGTGAGGAGGGCGAGGGGGGCGAGCGGCACGAGGTGCCGGAGACGGCGGGACATGTGGACTCCTGGGAGGTGACGCCGTGGTCGGTATCTGTGACGGTTCCCGCCAGTATGGGGTCCGACCGCGAGCGCCGCGCCGATCGGTCATGGGGAGTCCGACCCATGGCCCGACGGTGTCGGACGCTCTAGGGTCGGCACGAGCAGGCCGATGGGGCCGCACGGGTCAGGGGGGGACCATGAACGGCTTCTACGGAGCAGATGTCGAGGCGCTCATCGACTGGGGGCTGCGCGCGCAATCTTCGGGGCGGCGGCTCGACGAGCTCGCACGTACGCTCGACGCGGCGATCAGCGGCGCACGCTGGGAAGGCGGTGACGGGGAAGCGTTCCGGGAGGTCTGGAACGGCACGCATGGACCCTCGCTCCGCGCCGCGGGCTCCCAGCTCGACGGCGCTTCTCAGGCTGTGGGACTCCACGCCGCGGAGCAGGAGATCGCCTCGGACGTCGACGGGAGGATCGACGCGACCGCTCTCGCGGGGCTGATCGGGGGGCGGTTCTCGTGGTCGGACGTCATCAACGGGGGACAGGCCGTCTGGGACTGGTTCCAGGATCCGCTGACGATCGACGACCTCGGCGGTCGCTACATCGACTCGGCAGAGGGCCAGGACTTCGACCCGGCAGATGTGGATCTGTCGGCCGAGGCCATCGCCGAGCAGACCGTCCGGCAAGGGTCCTTGGGGGACTGCTGGTTCCTCGCCGGGCTCATGGCGGTCGCCGGCACCGACCCCGACTTCCTCGCGGAGAACATCGTGCTGCGCCCGGACGGGACCTGGGACGTCACCCTCTACGAGGACGGGGACCCGGTGACGGTCAACGTCTCGGCGGACCAGCTCGCCGCCACAGGGGCCCGGGTCGACGACGACGGTGCCGGGAACTTCTGGGCCGATGATCCCATCGGCTACATGTCCATCTACGAGCAGGCGGCCATCAACCATCTGGGTCCCGACTACGAGTCGGTCATCGCAGACACCCCTGGTCGGGGGCTCGAGCTGATCACGGGAGCTCCCGCGCCCGATGACACCTTCCTGTGGGGGAATCCCTCGCTCGAGGACTTCGGGACCGCACTGGACGAGGGCCGTCCGATCACCGTCATGTCCGATCCCCTCCACCCGTGGCGGGACGACATCTCCACCGCGCACGTCTATCAGGTCCAGGGTGTCGATGAGAGCACGGGGGAGCTGATCCTCGTGAACCCGTGGGGCAACACGGGCGAGGGAGAGGGCGACATGCCCCACGTGGTGCGGGTCTCCATCCAGGACTACAACGCCAACTTCGTGATGGCAGGCGTCGGCGGGACACCGGATGAGTTCGGAGGGGACCGATGACCGAGGCGCAGCGCGAGGCCGAGGGAGGCGGCGCACCCGAACTCGTGCGGCTCCGGCTCGCGGGACGGCGTGAGGTCGCAGGAGTCGTCGTCGGGGTCCTCGCGGCCGTGATGGACGAGTCGTCGGGCAGGGCCGTGGCGACGGTGCACCTCGCGGAGCAGGGGCGCGCGGGGCGACGCGTCGAGGTGGTCGACGGGGACCGGCTGCGTCTGGGCGGGGAGACGTGGCAGGTGGTCGCCGTGGTGCCGTGGACCGGAGAGCGACCAGCCGGGGTGGTGCTCGGACGGGTCGCCTGAGGGCGGCGCGAGTTCGCGTGCGTCGAGGTGAGGGACGGGACCGGCGATCGTCGTCGGTGACCCAGGCCGACCGGGACATGAGCCCCGCGCCAGAGGTCCCGTTCGTCTGTCGGAGGGCCGATCTATGGTGCGAGCACATCCTCCGGTGGACGGCACGGAACCCACGGCAGACCTCCCGGAGCGATGTACCCCCTTTCACCGCTCGACCGGTCACCGGCGAGCCCTTTTCCCCAGGAGACCTCTGTGTCCACGCCTCCCCCCTCGTTCGGCCCCGGCGCCGAACAGCCCCGCCCCGCCCAGCCCGGGCAGCCCGCGACCCCGCAGGGCGCACCCGGCGCATGGGCGCCTGCCGCCCCGGCCCCCGCACCGGGACAGCCCGCCGCATGGCCTCAGGCCCAGCAGGGCCTCGGCGGCGCGAGCACGGGCCCCGTGCCCGGTTCGCAGGGCACGGGGTACCCGCCTTCGGGGCGCCCCGCCGCCCAGGGATCGCCCTACCCGGGACCTTCGTACGGTGCCGCGTCCCCGGCCGGTGCACCCAGCGCCTGGCAGCAGCCCGTCGGGCCCGGAGGGTCCTGGACGCAGGAGTCCGACAAGTCCTTCGTCGTGGCGTGGTTGCTCTCGCTGTTCCTCGGTGTCTTCGGGGCCGACAGGTTCTACCGCGGGTTCATCGGACTGGGGATCCTCAAGCTCCTGACCTGCGGTGGAGCGGGCATCTGGGCGCTCGTGGACCTCATCATCATCCTCGCCACCGGCGGCAAGGACTCCCAGGGGCGGCCGCTCGCGAAGTATGAGAGCAACAGGACGGTGGCCTGGGTGGTGACCGCCGTCGTCGTCGTGATCTCGTTCATCGGTGGCGCCATCAACGGCGCCTCGGGCTCCGATCAGGCCGTGGCCCCGGCCGAGTCCGAGCAGAGCGCGCCGGCCGCTGTCGCCGCACCCGCCGAGGAGGCCCAGCCGGCCGCCGCCACGCAGGCTCCTGCGGAACCGACCACGGAGGCGCCGGCTCCCGAGACCACCGCGGCGCCTGCGCCCGAGGTGGCGCTGCCTGCGACCCAGGTCGCGTTCGCCGGCGCCGTCGAGACGGCACGCGGCGAGTCCGAGGCCGCCACCACCGACCTGCAGCGCGCCAACGTGCTCAACACCCGCAGCGAGGCGATGTGCGGCGCCGTTCCGGACGGCCGCATCGAGAAGTGGGTGGGCACCGTCGAGACCGTCGACGCCAACGGCGAGGGCAAGGCCGTCGTCACCCTCTCGATCGAGGACGACATCGAGATCGGCACGTGGAACAACGCGCTGTCCGACTACGACGACCACACCCTCATCGAACAGGGCACCCCTCTGTTCGACCAGGCCCTCGCGCTGTCGCCCGGCGACAAGGTCGAGTTCTCCGGGACGCTGAAGTCCGGCTCCGAGTCCAACGACCGGTGCTACTACACATCGAACCTCTCCGAGGTGATGTCGATCGACTCGCCCGACTACATCGTGAACTTCTCGGAGCTCACGAAGGTCGCGTGAGGGCGTGAGGGCGTGAGGGCGTGAGGTGGGACGGGCGCGGGGATGCTGGTGGGTCCTCGCGTCCGCTCCCATCGCGGATCGCCGTGGAACGCGGCTAGCCGACTCCCTTGTCGATCGCCGCCCACACGTCCCCACCGCCGACGTCCCAGATCCCCCCGGCGTCGCCCACCACCACGAGCAACGAGCGCGCCCGGGAGAGCCCCACGTACAGCAGCTGCGGCGCCCGGTCCAGGGACTGGAAACCGTTGACGGCGAGGACCACCACACGGCGCTCGAGACCTTTGAAGTTCAGGACGTGCCCGTAGAAGACATCCTCGGCGGCGAAGAACTGGTCCCAGTAGCCGTCGAATCCCGAGATCTCGATCTGGGCCTTCTGCTCCGGGTGGCGGCTTCCCGTGGTCAGGAGCGCGATGTCCCCGGAATCCCAGCCCTCGTCGAGCAGACCATCGACCACGTCGTCGGCGGCGCCGACCGCGGAATCCGTCGAGCTCTGCACGAACCGCACTGGCAGACCCTCCTCCATCCGCGGATTCTGCGACAGGGGGGTGAGCGCCGCGAACGTCTTCGCGATGCGGCCGGAGTTGCGGAGGTTGTCGTCCAAGGGGAACGGGTTCAGGGTGATGGGCGCCCGGCCTTCGCGGTCGAACACGGTCTGGTGCTCGTCGGTGAACACGAACAGCACTCCGTCCTGCTGGTCGCGCAGGCACAGCAGCAGTCCGTCCCACCAGATGTCGGCGAAGTCCTGCGCCTCGTCGACGACGATCGCGTCGAACAGCTCGTCCTCGCCCTGTGCGGCCGCGACCTCCGCGAGTCGGCGCGGGAGGTATTCCTCGTAGTAGTCCGCCTGCTCACCGTCGAACTCCTCGGGAGAGCCGGCGCCCCATCGGACCGGGAGGTCGTGGAACAGCCCGACGAACGCCGGGCGCTCCTCCTCCGGCCACGTCGCCGAGAGCAGCTGGAAGTGTCGGGCCAGACCGCGGGAGTAGCACAGCAGCGCGGTGCGGAATCCGTCCCGGGCGAGGGTGCGGGCCTTGATCATGGCCAGGTGCGTCTTGCCCGAGCCGGCGCCGCCGATCACCTGGGCCCGGTGCTGGAGCCGCAGCAGCGCCACGGCGCGCTCCTGCTCGCGGGAGAACGTGTTGCCGGCGTCCTCGATGCGTCGGGCCAGGGCCTGGTGGTTGGTGATCGCGAGGTGGGTGGCCCGGAGAGCCTTCACCGCGTCCTCGGCCTGCAGCGCGTCGAGCGGCGCGTGGTGGTCCCGCGGGACGGTGCGCAGGGCGTAAGCGAGACGATCCATGATCTGCGGGAGGTCGGTCGTGTCGAGCACGAGGGCGCGCGGGGCATCCGGCACGTCCCAGGTCGCGGGGACCTCGGTGTACGGGAGGGCGACCATGTGGACGCTGCGGCCGATCGGCCGGGACGAGCGCTCGTTGAGGAAGTGCAGGAGCGCATGCCGGGCCGATTGCGCCTGCGTGATGGGGGAGCGGCGAAGGTTGTGCGCGCCGGAGCGATCGGACTGCAGCCACACCCCGTCCCGGACGCTCACCAGGCCGCCCTTCACCTCGATCGCGACGATGCCCATGCCCGGCCACAGGACCAGCAGGTCGAGCTCCACCTCCTCTCCGCCCGCGGTGATGCGCTGGTTGGCGATGAGGATCGCGTCGTCGGGGAGCTGGGAGGCGAGGCGCTCCCACACGGTGTGCTCGGCCTCGGACGCGAAGTCGGGATCGGGAGGGGAGAGGACGGGCATCGGTGCTCCGTGACGAGTGGGGGGATCCGGTCGATCGGGTGAGGACGGACCCGGGTGCGGCGGGCGCCGTTCGTCGGTCCTGGGCGTCATCATCACATCCATGACCAATAGATGCAGTCAACTCGAGCGTTCGAGATCAACCGGACCTCAAGAGCTGCCCGTCTCATGTGGACCTCAGCTCAAACGTACCCGCCGAGGTCGCTTACGGGCCATATAGGCATGACCCAGCCGGCCTTCACGGCCCTATGATACCAGTTGAACTGTGCCTTTCGGGGGGCACGGTCCGAATCCACGAAAGGAACGGCAATGGCTGTGATTCGTAGTTTCGAAATGATGGAGTCGGACGCTTCGAGGCACCCCACTGAAGTCGATGCCCGTTGGATGCAGGTCGGCACAGGGCCCGGAGCGCTAATCCATATTGCAACATATGGTTCCGATAATCGGAAATCTGATCCTAAGGTCAGCCAGGTCATCCAACTGGGTCGAGAGCAGGCCGTCGAACTTAAACGGGCCATCGAAGCCGTCTTCCCAGGAATCTAGCGGGGGCGCGAGAGATGGGGCGACCCCATCACATTCGACGACCCAGGACCTGGTGCTGCGGGAAATGGCTTCGGTGTCGTCGCTTCAGGGATTGATGGAACGGATCCGTGACTGGCAATACGGGTAGTTTCTCGACATCCTTCTCGCGCGAGAAGATTCGT
>NZ_JBQSXW010000021.1:0-47005 GCF_052378625.1 Brachybacterium sp. AOP25-B2-12
TATGACCCCCCCCCCCGCCGCTCCCGTGCCTCACGCGGACTCGGCGAGATCCTTGCCCTTGGTCTCCGGCAACGTCGCGATGGTGATGATCGAGATGATCGAGAGCCCGATCGCGTACAGCCCGAACAGCACCTGGTTGCCGAAGAGGGTGTTGAGCGTGGGCGCCGTCCCCCCGAACAGGGCGATGGCGATCGCGTAGGGGATCCCGAACCCGCTCGCACGGTTGGCGGTCGTGAACATCTCCGCGTACATCGCCGGGGCGTGCCCCAGGAAGCCCGCCAGGAACGCGAGCTGCACGCAGATCGCGAGGGTCAGCTGCCAGAACTCCCCCTGGATGAGCAGGATCAGCGGGATGTACGTGATCGCGCTGCCGGCCAGCGCCGCGATCGCGCACACCTTGCGTCCGATCCGGTCCGAGGCGAGCCCCCACAGCGGGAGCGCGACGATCAGCACCACGTTGCCGATCAGCGCGGCCTCGAAGGCCTCCTGCGGGCTGTACCCGAGGTTCTGCTTGGCCAGGGCCGCGATCGAGACGGACCAGATGTAGTAGGAGACCGTGAGTCCCGCGGTCATGAAGATGACCTGCAGGGCGGTGCGCCGACCCTTCCAGAGCGCGGAGAAGACGCGGACCTTCGTGCCGGCGGACTCCTGGGCGGACTTGTTCTCGGCGAAGACCTCGGACTCCTCCATCGAGGAGCGGATCCACAGGGCGATCAGTCCCAGCACGGCGCCGAGGGCGAAGGGGATCCGCCAGCCGAAGGAGTTCATCTGCGCCTCGGTCAGGACGCTGGACAGCAGCAGGCCCAGCAGCAGCCCGGCGATCAGCCCGAGAGTGCCGGTGATGTAGATCGAGCTGGCCCACAGCCCGCGTCGCGCTCGCGGAGCGTGCTCGGCGAGGTACGTCTGGGCCGAGGGCAGCTCCCCGCCGTGGGCGAGCCCCTGGATGAGGCGGGCCAGCAGCAGGATCAGCGAGGAGAAGACGCCCACCTGCCCGTAGGTCGGGAGCACGGCGATCAGCAGCGAGCCGAACGAGGCGCACAGCACGGCGAGGGTCAGCGCGTGCTTGCGGCCGATCCGGTCGCCGATCCAGCCGAACACGACCCCGCCGAGCGGGCGTGCCACGAAGCCGACGGCGAAGATCGCCATGGTCGAGAGGAATGCGGAGGTGGGGTTGGTGTCGTCGAAGGCCTGCGCGGAGAAGTACACCGCGAAGCTCGCGTAGATGTTCCAGTCGTACCACTCCAGGCCGTTGCCCAGGCCCGTCCCGAGGACGGTCTTCAGGCGGGACTGCGGAGCGGGTGCGGTCGTGGAGGAGGTCGGGGGCGAGGGGTGCGGGGACATGGGCGCGAGGGTAGACCTCCGTCCGGGCCACGATGCAAGTCCCCGAGGGTCCGCGGCGGCGTGTCCTGGCGAGATGCGCCGGTTCGTCCCGGTGCCCGGACATGCGGCGCCCCGACGTCCGCGTGGACGCCGGGGCGCTGCAGGTCCGGGGGTGCGGTCAGTCGACCTCGACCTCCGCGGTCTCCTCGCCCTCGGGCGTCTCGACGGACAGCCGCAGGCCGTCGGCCTCCTCGTCGCGGTCCACCGCCACGGTGTCCCCGTCGTGGACCTCGCCCTGCAGGATCAGCCGCGCGAGGGCGTCGCCGATCTCCTTCTGGACCAGGCGCTTGAGGGGGCGCGCCCCGTACAGCGGGTCGAAGCCCTTCTCGGCGAGCCAGTCCGTCGCGGCATCGGAGACGACGAGGTCGATCCGGCGCTCCGCGAGCCGGGCGCCCAGAGCCGCCACCTGGAGGGTGACGATCCGCGCGAGGTCCTCGCGGCTCAGCGGCTCGAAGATCACGATGTCGTCGAGCCTGTTGAGGAACTCCGGCTTGAACGAGGCACGGACGACGGTCATCACGGCCTCCTCCTGCGCCTTCTCGTCGAGCCCCCGGTCCTGCAGGAACTGGGCCCCGAGGTTCGAGGTGAGGATCAGGATCGTGTTGCGGAAGTCGACCGTGCGGCCCTGCCCGTCGGTGAGCCGCCCGTCGTCGAGCACCTGCAGGAGGATGTCGAAGACGTCGGGGTTGGCCTTCTCGATCTCGTCGAGCAGGATCACCGAGTACGGACGTCGCCGCACGGCCTCGGTGAGCTGACCGCCCTCCTCGTAGCCGACATAGCCCGGAGGGGCACCGACGAGCCGCGCGACGGAGTGCTTCTCCCCGTACTCGGACATGTCGATGCGGATCAGGGCGTGCTCGTCGTCGAAGAGGAACTCCGCGAGGGCCTTGGCCAGCTCGGTCTTGCCCACGCCCGTGGGGCCCAGGAAGAGGAACGAGCCGGTGGGGCGGTTGGGGTCGGAGATCCCGGCGCGGGCGCGGCGGACCGCATCGGCGACCTCCCGGACGGCCCTCTTCTGGCCGATCAGGCGGTTGCCGATGATGTCCTCCATCTGCAGCAGCTTCTGGGTCTCGGACTGCAGCAGGCGCCCGGCGGGGATGCCCGTCCAGGCCCCCACCACCTCGGCGATGTCATCGGGTCCCACGCGCTCGGAGACGAGCGGCTTCTCGGCCTCGCCGAGATCTCCGGCCTGCTCGCGCTCCTCGGCGTCCAGCAGCTCCTTCTTGAGGTCCGGGATGTCGCCGTAGAGGATCTTCGAGGCCGCGGACAGGTCCCCCTCGCGCTGGGCGCGGTCGGCCTGCATGCGCAGCTGCTCGAGGCGGGCCTTGAGCTCGCCCACCTGGTTCAGCCCCGCCTTCTCCCGGTCCCACCGGGCCGCGAGCGCATCGGCCTTCTCGCTGCGGTCGGCGAGCTGGGCGCGCACGGACTCGAGCTGGGCGACGGACCCGGGGTCGTCGCTGCCCGAGAGCGCGAGCTCCTCCATCTTCAGACGGTCGACCTGGCGACGGAGGATGTCGAGCTCGACCGGCGAGGAGTCCAGCTCCATGCGCTGGCGCGAGGCCGCCTCGTCGACGAGGTCGATCGCCTTGTCGGGCAGCTGGCGACCCGAGATGTACCGGTCCGAGAGCGTTGCGGCGGCGACGAGCGCGGAGTCCGTGATGGAGACCTTGTGGTGCGCCTCGTACTTGTCCTTGAGCCCGCGCAGGATCGTGATGGTGTCCTCGACGCTGGGCTCCCCCACGAACACCTGCTGGAACCGGCGCTCGAGGGCGGGGTCCTTCTCGATGTTCTCGCGGTACTCGTCGAGGGTCGTGGCGCCGACCATGCGCAGCTCGCCGCGGGCGAGCATGGGCTTGAGCATGTTGCCGGCGTCCATGGCGCCCTCGCTGCCGCCGCCGGCCCCGACGACGGTGTGCAGCTCGTCGATGAAGGTGATGACCTGCCCGTTGCTCGTGCGGATCTCGTCGAGCACGGACTTCAGCCGCTCCTCGAACTCGCCGCGGTACTTGCTCCCGGCGACCATCGAGGACAGGTCCAGGGAGATGAGGGTCTTGCCGCGCAGGGATTCCGGCACGTCCCCGGCGACGATCCGCTGGGCCAGGCCCTCGACGACGGCGGTCTTGCCGACGCCGGGCTCACCGATCAGCACGGGATTGTTCTTGGTGCGGCGTGAGAGCACCTGCACGACCCGGCGGATCTCGGCGTCGCGGCCGATCACGGGGTCGAGCTTGCCCTCGCGCGCCTGTTCGGTCAGGTCGATGCCGAACTTCTCGAGGCTCTTGAACGAGCCCTCCGGGTTCTCCGTGTCCATCGTGGTGTCCTTGTCCCCTCTGATCTCGGTGATGGCATCTCGCAACGGCTCGGGCCCCGCGCCGACGGCGGCGAGGAGTCGAGCGGTGTCGTCCGCACCGAGGGAGATGCCCATGAGCAGGTTCTCGGTCGACAGGTAGGTGTGGCCGCGGGAGTCCGCGTCCTTGCGCGCGTTCTCGAGCGCGTCGTAGCCGGGGCCGACGAACGTCGGACGCTGACCGCTGCCGCTGACCCGCGGCAGCGCATCGAGCTGCCCCTCGACCTTCGCGGTCAGGGCCGACAGGTCGACGTCGACGGCCGCGAGCACGGCGCGTGCGATCCCGTCGGGCTGATGGATGAGGGCCGACAGGAGGTGCGCCGGGGTGATCTGGGGATTCCCCCGTGCCTCGGCGAGCTCCGCGGCCTGGGCCACGGCCTCCTGCGACCGGGTGGTGAAGTGGAATTCCACTGCGTCTCCTCCGCATGTCGTGGTGTGTGTGCCGATCGGTCGTGGCCGCGCGGGTGCGACCGCCCGGGAACGGCGTCACAGAGTGCAACCCGCGCAACCTTGAGTCTATTCCGCTCAACCCTGACGGGTTCCGTGTCTCCGTGACCCGGTGTGGACGACGAACGACCTGTGTCCCCCGTCACCGGTAGCATCACCCGAGATGGTGGGTGGGCACCAGTCGCCGGGGCGGATCGCTCCGACTCGGTGACCGCCTGCGCCCGCCGACGCCCGCAGCATCCCGTCCCCGGACCCGGAAGGCCCTCCCCGATGACCCAGCCCCCGAGCTCCCCGCCGCCCGGCGATGGGCAGTACATGCCCAACGGTCGTCCGCGCCAGGGTGCGGCCCCCACCGGGCCGGTCCAGGGCGCACCGTCCTTCCAGACCCAGCCGCAGCACGTCGACTACGGGCTGCCCCGTCTGTACGACACCTCCGTGCGTCCCGCCTCGGGGCTCACGCGTCAGCGGTACGCGCCCGCGGGCATCCAGGCCCCGCAGCAGGCACAGCCGTCGAGCGCATGGGCGACCCAGAGCCGTCGCGTCCAGGACGTCTCGGGGCAGAAGTCCCATGCCCCCGCCTCCCAGATCGCCGCGTGGATCATCGCGGTCCTGCTCGGCCTGCTGCTCGTGTTCATCCTGACCGGCGCCTTCCTGCTGGTGGTCCTCGGAGGCGAGGTCAACCCCGCCTACGGCCTCGTCTACGGGACCATCGCGCTGCTGTCGCTGCTGGTCATCACCGGCGTGATCGTCCTGGCGGACCGCTGGGACCCCCAGCCCCTCCCCCTCCTGCTCATCGCCGTGTTCTGGGGTGCGGCGATCGCCGTCTCCATCTCGTTCGTGCTCAACACGCTCTTCGGCATGGTCGTGTTCTCCGCGACGGGCGACAGCTCGATCGCGGACTTCGCAGGATCCGTCTTCAGCGCCCCCATCGTCGAGGAGACCAGCAAGGGCCTGGGACTCGTGCTG
Organism: Brachybacterium sp. AOP25-B2-12; assembly: GCF_052378625.1. NCBI lineage: Bacteria > Bacillati > Actinomycetota > Actinomycetes > Micrococcales > Dermabacteraceae > Brachybacterium > Brachybacterium sp. AOP25-B2-12. The sequence continues at coordinate 5,141 of NZ_JBQSXW010000021.1, forward strand.
CTGGCGCTGCTGGCCCGCCGGGCCTTCAACGGCCCCCTCGACGGCCTCGTGTACGGGGCGCTGATCGGCGGCGGCTTCGCCTTCGTCGAGAACATCCTGTACTACATGCGCGTGGCCGAGGCCGGCCTCGGCTTCACCGACAGCATCCCGATGATCATCGTCCGCGGTGTCATCGGGATCTTCGGCCACTCGATCTACTGCTCCCTGACCGGCGTCATCATGGGGCTCGTCCTGCGCAAATGGGGCACGGTCCCCGGGATCATCTCCTTCCTCGTGGCGACCTGGCCGGGCATGTTCCTCCACGCGTTCTGGAACGGCGGCGTGACCCTCCTGCCCGCGATGCTCGATGTCGCCGGGCTGATCATCATGCTGGCCCTGCAGTTCTGCATGTCGGCGATCTGGCTGGGACTCATCGGCTACCTCGTGTGGGACGAGTCGCGCCTGACCCGCGTGCGCCTGGGCGACTACGCGAACCAGGGCTGGCTCACCCACGCCGAGGTCGACCTGCTGGCCACCTGGAAGGGACGCCGCGAAGGCCGCCGGTGGGCGAAGTCCTTCAACGCCGGACCTCTCATGAAGCGGTTCATCCGGGATTCGGCGGCGCTGGCCTCCAACCGGCAGCGTCTGCTGGCCGACGGGGCGAGCCCGAAGGCGGTCGCGGAGGAGCGGCGACTCCTGGATCGTCTGACGGCGAACCGTCAGGAGCTCGCGGCACGCAGCGCCTGACCCGCCGGGCCGGGCACCGTCAGCGCCCGTCCGCCTCGCGGCCCAGCAGGTGATCCAGCTCGCGTCGTTCCTTCTTGGTCGGCCGCCCGGAGCCCTGGTCGCGGCGGGGTGGCCGCGCGAGCATCTGCGGCGGCGGAGGCGGGGTGAGGTCCTCGTACGCCGTGCGGGCCACGGGGGCACCGACCCGCTTGGCCAGCAGCCGGCGCACCACCAGCACGTGCTCGATGCCCGGACGCCGCACCCTGACCTCGTCGCCGAGCCGCACGGCCTGGGACGCCTTGACCGGCGCCCCGTTCAGGCGCACGTGGCCGCCACGGCAGTCCGCCGTCGCGGCCGAACGTGTCTTGGCCTGACGCACCGACCACAGCCACACGTCCAGGCGCACGCTGGCGGGATCTCCGGGCCGGGGTCCGACGATCTCCCGCGAGGTCCCGGCGTCTCCGGCGACCGCGGAGTCCGAGCGCGTGGCGGCGACCGGAGCGTCGGCACGGGGGCCGATGCCAGGACGCCCGTCCTCGGCCGCTGCCTCGTCGTCAGACATGGCCGGGTCCCTCGTCGTCCTCGATGGAGGGCGCCCGGACCGGCGTCACCAGCGGCCACGGGTCCAGACGCTCGAGCAGCGCGGCGACGGCGAGCAGGAGGTCGTCGTCGCCCGCGCGCACGGCCCCCAGGTGCACGCCGAAGGGGAGCTCCACACCGTCGAGGGTCTCACGGTGCAGCGGGACCGAGACGGCCGCGCGGCCCGTCATGTTCCAGGTGCTGGTCCACGGGGTGAAGGCGCATTGGGCCGCGAAGTCCGCCGCCGGGTCCGGCAGCTGCAGGGTCTCGGGCAGGGCGGGCGGTCCGGAGAGGCTCGGGGTGAGGATCACGTCGAACGCGGCGAAGGCCTCCCCCGCCCGCCGCGCGACGGTCTGCATGCCGATCGATGCCGCGGCGAGCTCGCGACCCGTGACCTCACGTCCCTGCTCCCGCAGCCAGCGGGTCAGGGCCGTCACGTGGTCCTCGGCCCCGTCGGGCAGCGGTATCGAGGCGGCGCCGACGGCCCACAGCGGGAAGAAGGCCTGCCACTGCTCGGGGGTGAAGGGCGCGCCGATCTCGACGACCTCGCAGCCCTGCCCCCGGAGCAGCTCGGCGGCCCTCTCCGTGGCCCGCAGGGCTGCCGGGTGGACGACGGTGCGGATGTTCAACGGCTCGGTGAGCAGCCCCACCCGCAGGCCGCCGCGCAGGGGCTCGGGGTGCTCGCAGGCCTGTCGGAAGGTCGTCGTGCCCGAGGCCAGGGGATACGCGTCCCCGGGTCGGGTGTGGACGATCACGTCGAGCCCGAGGGCCACGTCGCGCACGGTGCGCGCGAGGATCCCGTCCGCCACCAGCCCGGGCCCCTCGGAGCCGTGCGGCCCCGGGGAGACGAGCCCCCGCGAGGTCTTCAGCCCCACGACGCCGCAGCAGGCTGCCGGGATCCGGACCGAGCCGCCGCCGTCGCTGCCGTGGGCCAGCGGGACGATCCCGGTCGCCACCGCGGCCGCGGCGCCGCCGCTGGAGCCGCCCGCCGTGCGGCGGGTGTCCCACGGGGTGCGGGCGGGATCCTGCCCGACGGGCTCGGTGTAGCAGGGGAACCCGAACTCGGGCACCGTGGTGGTGCCGATCGTCACGGTGCCGGCGGCGAGGATGTCCTCGGCGACCCCGTCGGTGACCTCCGCGACGGTGCCCCGCAGGACCACGCTGCCCGCGTCCCATGGGACCCCGGCGATGCGGGTCAGGGCCTTGACGGGCAGCGGCACCCCCACCAGCGGGCGCGCGTCCCCGCGGGCGATCGCGGCGTCGGCGTGCTCCGCCTGGGCGCGGGAGAGCTCGGGAAGCAGATGCGCGAACGCTCCGACGGTCGGGCCGAGCGTGGCCGCGCGATCGAGCACGCGCTCGGTGTGCGCCGCGGCAGTCGTCGCCCCGGAGCGCAGGGCGGCGGCGAGGGACTCGGCCCCCGCGTGGTCCAGGCGTGGGCCGACGTCCGTCATGTCGACGGGACCTCCGCGCCGGCCAGCTGCCCGCGGACGAAGTCCACGATCCCCGGAGCGCCCGCGGCCAGCAGGTCCCAGGTCGTCGAGAAGTCCGCGTCGTCCCCGTACCAGGGGTCGCGGATCCCGAGATCGCCGTGCGCCTCCGGATCGAACTCCCGGTACAGATGGACGCGGTCCTCGGCGGACCCGGCCATCCGGCACAGCGGACCGAGATGGTCCCGGTCCAGCGCGAGGATGAGGTCGCTGCGCCGCAGCTGGTCCGGCGTCATCTGGGATGCCCGGTGCTCCGCGGAGTCGATGCCGTGCTCGGCCAGGACGGCACCGGCACGCGGATCGATCGGTTCCCCCTGCTCCCATGACGTGGTCCCGGCGGACTCGACCTCCACCTGGTCCGCGAGGCCCGCGTCCTCGAAGGCGCGCCGCAGGAGCAGCTCGGCCATCGGCGAACGACAGATGTTGCCGGTGCAGACCGCCAGGACGCGGTAGGGCATCGAGGAGGTCCTCTCGTCGGAAGGGAAGGGGGTGCCCGGGCCTGGCGCACGGCCGGGTGAGAGTGTGGGGCCACGCTACACTCCCCCTCATGCCCGCGCCCCTGATCTGGCACGTCACCGAGCTCGCCCTCTGGCAGGACGCGGTGCGGACAGGTGTCTACACCCATTCGACCCGGGGACGATCCCTCGCGGAGGAGGGGTTCATCCACGCCTCGTGGCCCGAGCAGGTCTCGGCCCTCGCCCGCCGCCTGTACCCCGAGCACCCCGAGGACCTCGTGATCCTCGAGATCGACGTCGCACGCGTGGAGGCCGCGGGCATCGAGGTGGAGGTCGAGATCGAACCGCACCCCGGCGGCGGCGACACCGCCCAGGGCTACCCGCACATCCTGGGTGCGCTGCCCGTCGACGCCGTGGTCCGGATCCGCCGCACGCGATGGATCGGCGCGGAGTTCGTCGTCGTGGCCTGAGGCCGCGGCGACAGCCCGCGGGCACGGAGGTCCGTCCCAGGGTGCGTCCCTAGCATGGCGCCCATGCCCGAGATCCCTGCGCCCAGCGTCCCCGCGGCGCTCGCGGAGGCGGCCCTCCGCGCGCCGTTGCAGATCGCCCTCGAGCACGACGGCCATCGACGCACCTACGCGCGCCTCCTCGACGAGGTGGCGCGCCTCGCGCGCGGCCTGCACCAGCTGGGCGTGCGACCGGGTCAGCGCGTCGCGATCGTCAGCGGCATGCACGCCGAGGCGGTGGTCGCCTTCCACGCCGTCACGCGGATCGGGGCGGTCGCGGTGCTGCACGACGGGGACTCGACGCCGCGGGAGCTGCGGCGCGCCTTCGAGGACCACGCGGCCGTCGTCGCGATCGTCGAGCCCGAGGCGCTCGAGGCCGTGCGCGCGCTGCCACCGGATCTCCACCCCAAGGCGGTCATCGCGATCGAGCCCCGCCGCCGCACCGTCGAGCGCCTGCAGAGCGCTGTCACCGGTCCGGTGCGGTCGATGCGCACCCTGGGGCGGCGCCCCCGCCAGCGCCGCCGGATGACCGAGGAGGTGATCCCCTGGCGCCAGCTCGCCGCCTCGGCGCCCCTGCCCGCGAGCCATCCCCTTCCGCGTCCGCGGGATCTCGCGCTCCTGCAGTACACGATCGGCCGCGACGGCGAGCTGCTGGGCGCGATGCTGACCCACGAGAACCTCGTGGCCGATGCCGATCAGCTCGCCCGGCTCTGGGACCCTGCCCCGCAGCCGGCCCCCCGCACCGCGCAGGTGGTCTGCGCGACCGTGCCGCTGCACGAGGCCGCGGGCGCGCCCGTGGGCCTCGTGGCCGCGCTGCTGGGGGGCCATCAGCTGGTCCTCGCCGAGACCGGCGAGGACGTCGTCGCCGCCGTCAGGCGTGGGCGCCTGACGATCCTCACCGGCACCCCGGCCCTGCTCTCGGAGGTCGCGGCGATGGCCGAGGAGTCCGGATGCGACCTCGCCTCCCTCCATCGCGCGCTCGCGCTCCAGCCGGGGCTGCGCACCGCCGTCGCGGATGCCTGGGCGGGTGTCCTCGGGCATCCCGTCGACGTCGCCTACGTGCGCGCCGAGTGCGGGGTGGCCCTCGGCGGCTACTTCGACGCCGGTGCGCCCCGCGGGCTCGGATCCGCGCTGCCCGGCGTCCAGGTGCGGATCGGCGCCGACCACGAGCTGCGGATCTCCGGGGCCCAGGTGTTCCACGGCTACTGGAACCGGCCCGACGAGACCGCGCTCGCGCTGTCCGGCGACGGCTGGGTGCGCACGGGCGACGAGGTCCGCCCGGGGGCTGCGACCGGTGAGGTCCTGGTGCGGTCGCGCCGCCGCGAGATCATCAGCCCCGACGGCCGGGTCATCTCCCCGCGCGAGGTGGCGGCGATCCTGCTGGCCCATCCCGACGTGGTCGCCGCCGCCGTCGAGGGGGTCGCCCTGCCCGACGGCGGGGACGCCGTGAGCGCCCGCGTGGTGCTGCGGGACGGCGCGCCCGCCACCCCCGCGGACCTCCGGGCCTTCGCCGCCGATCGCCTCTCGCCCGCCAAGGTCCCGCGCGAGATCGACGTCGTCGCGGAGCCGGAGGACCTCGGCGAGGGTTACGTGGTGCGCGCCGTCGCCGAGACCCCTCGGGCGGTCGCGCAGTAGCATCGGGCATGGCCCGCTATCTCGAGATCCACCCGGTGAACCCTCAGCCCCGCCTCATCGACCAGGCGGTGCACATCCTGCGCGAGGGCGGGCTGATCGCCTACCCCACGGATTCCTGCTACGCGCTGGGCTGCGCTCTGGATGCCAAGGAGCCCCTCGAGCGGATCCGTCGGATCCGTCAGGTGGGTGCGAACCACGACTTCACGCTCGTGTGCGCGGACTTCGCCCAGCTGGCCCAGTTCGTGATCGTCTCCAACCCCGTGTTCCGGCTGGTCAAGAACGCCACCCCGGGTCCCTGCACCTTCATCCTGCCCGCCACCAAGGAGGTGCCGCGGAGGATGGCCCACCCCCGCAAGCACACGGTGGGCGTCAGGATCCCCGATCACAAGGTGGCGCATGCGCTCGTCGAGGCCCTCGGGGAGCCCATCGTCTCCTCGACCCTGCTGCTGCCGGGCCACGAGGATCCGCCGACCGAGGGCTGGGTGGTCCAGGATCTCCTGGACCACCAGGTCGACGCGATCATCGAGGCCGGCGAGGTGGGCACGGAGCCGACCACGGTGGTGGACCTGTCCCGGGGCGACCTCGAGATCCGCCGCGAGGGCGCCGGGGACATCAGCCGCTTCTGACCCGGACGGCCTCGCCGCCCGATGGATCACACCGGCGCAGGCTGAGCCCCGTCCCGGTCCCCGCGCCGCGTGTCCAGGACCCCGGAGAACACGAGGATCCCGAGGGCGTACAGCGGCATCAGCCACAGCGCGTACCGGAGCGTGAACGCGTCGCCGAGCGCCCCGACGATCGGCGGGGCCAGGAAGAACCCGACCCGCGCGAACCAGCCCACCAGCGTGATGCCGACGCCGGGGGTCACGCCCGGCAGCTCGTCGGCCGTCCGGAAGGCCGCCGGGAACAGGGTCGCGATGCCCCATCCGGCACATGCGAAGCCGATCACCGCGGTCGCGGGGTGCGGCACCGTCAGGGCGAGCGTCATCCCGGCGGCCGAGAGCACGGCGCCCAGGCGCGCCGTCGTGCGGTCGCCCAGGCGGTCCACGACCGCGTCCCCGGTGAAGCGGCCGATGGTCTGGGCGCCCTGCAGGGCCACGAACGCCATGCCCGCCGCGAAGGGCCCGACCGCGAAGGTGTCGCGCATGAACAGCGCACCCCACGTGTTCCCGGCGTCCTCCGTGGACCCGGCGAACACGAGCACCATGCCCAGCGCCAGCAGCAGCGTCACCGAGCGCAGGGACATGTGCCATGCGCCGAGCACGCGGGCCGCGCCGACGGGTTCGGCGGGGGCGTCCTGGGCGCTCGCCGCCGAGGGGCCCGCCTGGGCGGGCACCCGCTCGGTGCCGTCGGGACCGGTCAGCAGGAACCGGGAGGCCACCAGGGCGAGCATCCCGAACACGACGAGGCCGCACGTGCCCTGGAGCCATAGCGGGACCTGGGCACCGGCGCAGGCGGCGCCGATGAGCCCGCCGGTGACCGCACCGAGGGACCACCACCCGTGATACGAGTTGAGGATCGACCGGCGGTAGCGGCGTTCGACCCGCATGCCGTGGGCGTTCATGGAGATGTCCGTGATCGCGTCCGAGGCGGCGGCGAGCAGCAGGGCCGTCGCGAGCCAGAGCCAGGACCCGGAGATGTAGACCAGCAGGTGCACCGTGCTCGCGACGAGCTGGAAGGCGACCGCGGTGGGTCCCGAGCCGAAGCGCCGCATGAGGGCGGCGGCGCCGAGCCCGGCGAGGAGTCCCCCGACGGGCCCCAGGCCCACCGCGAGACCGAAGGCGCCCAGCGACAGGCCGATCGAGTCCACGAGGTCCGGGTAGCGGGGCAGCAGCGCGCAGAACGAGCAGCCGTTGAGGAAGAAGATGAGCGACACGGCCCAGCGGGCACGACGATCAGCAGGGGCGGGGGCGGGGCGGCGTGGGGAGCGCCGTGCGGGACCGGAGGACACCAGGGCGATACTGCCACCTCGGGGACCGGTTCTCGACCTCGGGACCGTAGGCTGATCGCATGTCGACGCACATCGGAGCAGCACCCGGCCAGATCGCCCCCTATGTCCTCATGCCCGGGGACCCGTACCGCGCCCGCTGGATCGCCGAGACCTTCCTCGAGGACCCCGTGCAGTACAACGATGTGCGCGGGATGCTCGGGTACACCGGCACGTACCGCGGCGTCCCCGTCTCCGCACAGGGCTCGGGCATGGGCCAGCCCTCGATCGGCATCTACGCCCACGAGCTGTTCTCCGAGTACGACGTCCGGGCGATCGTCCGCGTCGGCACGTGCGGGGCTCTCGCGGAGTCGGTGAAGGTGCGCGACGTGATCCTCGGCCAGGCGGCCTCGACCGACTCCTCGATGAACCGGCCCCGGTTCGGGGACGTCACCTTCGCGCCCGCCGCGGACTTCGACCTGCTGCGCTTCGCGTGGGAGGCGGCGCAGGAGAAGCTGCTGCCCGCGGTCGTCGGCGGTCTGTTCTCCTCGGACCAGTTCTACAACCCGAACACGACGATCGCCTCGACGCTCGCGGACTACGGGGTCCTCGGCGTGGAGATGGAGGCCGCGGCCCTCTACACCCTGGCCGCACAGTTCTCGCGCCGCGCGCTCGCGGTGTGCACCGTCTCGGACCACCTGATCACCGGTGAGGAGACCTCGGCCGCCGAGCGCCAGGAGAGCTTCGAGGACATGATGGTGATGGCGCTGGACGCCGTCGTCCGGCTGCACGACGAGGAGGGCCAGGACCGCGGCTGAGCCGGAGGAAAGGCATCGTTCGGCCCGGGTCCGCCCCCGCGCTCCTCATCGGCCTCGGCCTCGGGCTCGAGCTCGGTGTCGGCCTCAGCCTCGGGCTCGGGCTCTGTGTCAGTCTCGGTCTCCGTGTCGGGCTCGGTCCCGGTGTGGGTCGCGGGGAACCCGGCGCACGGGACGCCGCCGGGACGCGCGAAGGCCCCGATGCCGAGCATCGGGGCCCTTCGTGCTGTGCGCTGCCGTCCCGGACCGGACGCACCGCTCAGGTGAGGAGCTTGGGGACCAGCGTGAACGTGCAGAACAGGCTCACGAGCACGATCCCGAGACCGGCGATGAAGTACACCGGGGTCAGGAGGCTCATGATGTAGAGGCCCAGGCAGAACGCCGCGAAGATGACGACGAACAGGACGATGCTCACGACGGGATTGTTGCCGGTCGAGACCGTCCGCGTGGGGCGCTCCTCGGCGGGCGTGGTCTCCGAGGTGTGGTTCATGCTGTGACCTCCAGGGCCGGCTCATCCATCGCTGGCTGATCCATCGCGACGTGCGTCGCCGATCATCCTAGACCACCGGGGTGCTCGCGCCATCCACGGTGCGGGCGGGCGCGCGCAGTGCCGCGGCCGAGACGAGCGCGGCGAAGATGCCGTCGCCCTCGGCCTCGCGGTCGTCCAGCTCGGGATGCCACTGGACGGCCAGCACGGGGCTGCCCTCGGCGGCCTCGAGCGCGAGCGCCAGGCCGCTCGCATGGCGGGCCACGACGCGCAGGTCCTCGCCGTGGGAGGCCACGCCCTGGTGGTGGAAGGCCTGCACGACGGCGCGGGTGCCGACGGCGAGCGCGAGGTCGCTCGCGGCGTCGATCTCGACGTCGACGGCGGTGATCCGCTCCCCGGTGACCGGGTGGGCGGGCAGATCGCGGGGCAGGTGCTGCAGGAGCGTCCCGCCCGTGGCGACCGCGATGATCTGGAGGCCGCGACAGACGCCCAGCACGGGGACCCCGGCGTTGCGGGCGGCGTGGAACAGGGCGATCTCGAAGGCGTCGCGCTCGGGGTCGGGGGTGAAGCCGGTGCCGTCGGGCAGCTCGCCGTAGCTCTCGGGATCGAGGTCCGTGCCGCCCGTGAGCACCACGGCGTCGAGCTCGGCGACCTCCTCGTCGCTCCACCGGTCCTGCGGGGCGAGGATCACCGGGCGGGCGCCGGCGGCGCGCAGCGCGGTGACGTAGTGCTCGGTGAGGACGACGGCGTCGTGACCCTCCCACGCGCCGGACATCATCCGAGCGGTTCCTGCGGTCACTCCGATGAGAGGGCGGCGGGTGCGGTGCTCGGCCATGTCGGTCCTTCCGTGCGCAGGTGAGGGGTCGTCGGTGCTCCGACGATCACCAGCAGACCTCGCGCGGGAGGGTGGCGGCCAGCTTCGTGGCGACATGTGAACGACGGCGAGCGCCGATGCGTCCGCCGTGCGCGCCCGGGGGCGGCGGGATCGGATCCCTCCACCGTGCGCGCCCGAGGACGGCGGGATCTGATCCCGCCGCGGTGCAGGTCCCGGGTCAGCGGGAGACGGACTCCCCCGCCGTGCCGCGCACCGCGTCGGTACTCGCGGCCAGGGCGATCGCCCGCCGGTAGTGGCCCAGCAGCTGCTCGGACAGCACCGGCCAGGTGCGCTGCCGGACCGAGGCCAGCGCCGCCTCGCCGAAGGCGTCCCGCTTGGCGGTGTCGAACAGCAGGTCGGTCGCGTGCTCGCGCAGCTCGTCGAGGTGCCCGGGCGTGTAGAGCCATCCGGTGCGGCTCGGCGCGATGAGGTCGATCGGACCGCCGCGCCGCGGGGCGATCGCCGGGACGCCGGAGGCCATGGCCTCCTGGATGGTCTGGCAGAACGTCTCGAGCTCCCCCGGGTGGACGAACAGGTCCGCGGCGGCGTAGAGGGAGGCGAGCTCACCGCCGGAGCGGAACCCGAGGAAGCGGGCGCGCGGCATGCGCCGCTGAAGGGCCTCGCGCTCGGGCCCGTCGCCCACGATCACCAGGCGCACCCCGGGCAAGTCGTGGAGCACGGCGAGGTCCTGGACCTGCTTCTCCGGCGCCAGGCGCCCGACGTACAGGACGATGCGCTCGCCCTCCTTGGCGTAGCGACGTCGCACGTGCTCCGAGCGCAGCGTCGGGGAGAAGCGGGCGGTGTCCACGCCGCGTCCCCAGAGGGAGACCCGCTCGATGCCGTGGGCCTCGAGCTCGGCGCGGGTGGCGGTCGAGGGCGCGAGGGTGATCGTCGCGCGCTGGTGCAGGTCCCGCAGGAGCTGCCACATGGCGGCCTCGAGGAACGGCAGCCCGTAGGAGCGGGTGTACCCGGGGATGTCGGTCTGGTAGACGGCCACCGTCGGGATGCCGAGCTTCTCGGCGGCTACGACGGCGCGTCCGCCCAGCACGGTGGGTGAGGCGAGGTGGATGACGTCGGGGGCGAAGTCGACGATCTTGCGCCGCAGGGACAGTGCGCTGGTGGTGGCGATGCGCACGTCGTGGTAGCCGGCCATCGGCACGGACGTCACGTGGCGCACCCGCACGGCTCTCCCGCACGCGGTGCGCAGGAACTTCTCGGAGCCCTTCTGATGGGGCGCGATGATGGAGACGTCGTGACCGCCCGCGGTGAACTGATCGACGATCCGCAGGACCGAGTTGGTGACGCCGTTCATGTGCGGCAGGAACGATTCGGAGACGATCTGGATCCTCACGCGACCCATCGTGCGCGCTCCGGGGAGCGCTCGGGTCGCGGCGTCGTGACGTGTCCGTGACGGGCCGGTGAACACTCGTCGAGCTCCGACGGGTGTCACCGGCCGTCCGGGGTCAGAGCCGGGCGGAGGCGATCGCGGCGCCGTCGACGAGGGAGCCGAGCTTGGCCCAGGCGATGTCGGGGTGGATGCGCCCGCCGAGCCCGCAGTCGGTCGAGGCGATCACCCGCTCGGGGCCCACGATCCGCGCGAACCGCTCGAGGCGCTGGGCCACCAGCTCGGGGTGCTCGACGACGTTGGTGGCGTGGGAGACGACACCGGGCACGAGCACGCGGTCCGCGGGCAGCTCGAGGTCCTCCCAGACGTTCCACTCGTGCTCGTGGCGCACGTTGCCCGCCTCGAAGGAGAAGTACTTCGCGTGGACGCCGAGCATCGTGGGCGCGAGGTACCGGAACTCCAGGTCGGTGGTGTGGGGGCCATGCCAGGATCCCCAGCACAGGTGGAAGTGCACCTGCTCCAGCGGGATGCCCTCCAGCGCGCGGTTGACCGCGTCGATCCGCTTGCCGGTGAACTCGGGGTAGTCCTCGACGGAGGGCTCGGGGTTGATCTGGTCGAAGTTCTCGGCGATCGAGGGGTCGTCGACCTGGATCACGAGCCCGGCGTCGGCGATGGCGCGGTACTCCGGGCGCATCACCTCGACCCAGGCGTCGAGGAAGGCGTCGACGTCGCCGTAGTGCTCATCGGGGATGCGGCTGCCGGACCCCGGCGAGAGCGAGTTCAGGAATCCCTGGCCGTAGCCGTGCGCCGTCAGCGCCGCGGTCAGGTGGCGGATGTCCAGCGTGACGAGCTCCGCGCCCTGGGCGGAATAGGCCACCGGGCCGGTCGCGGCGGGGAACACGTGCTGCTCGCCGAGGGAGATCCCCGCGGTGGGATCGGCGTAGGCGCCGGCGAAGCGGGTCCAGTCCCGGCGGTCGGCGAAGCTGGTCAGACGGACATCCCCGGGGCTCGAGCGCACGGGCTCGGAGCTGATGTGGTCCGTGCCGGTCAGCTCGAGGCCGTCGACGCGATCGAAGATGTACGACCACCAGGCGCCGTAGTTCAGGGACGAGGCCATCGCGTGGCCGTACTCGCCGTCGTTGGGCAGGGAGATCCCGAGGGCGCGCTGGCGGGCGACGACGTCGTCGACCGCCTGGGCGAGGATCTGCTCGTACCCCTGGGTGACGACGTGCGCCACCCCGTCGGGGCCCACGTCCCGGGCGGCGTTGGCGGCGATGAGCTCGGGCGTGCGGGGCAGCGACCCGGCGTGGGTCGTGAGGATCTCGGTCATGACCTCACGGTACGACCGCCGGCCGGTGCCGCGCACATCGTCCCGAGCCCCCCGACGCACGCGGACACGCCGCCCGGGCGACGCGCACGCGGACCGCGGGCGGGACGGCCGGGAGGTCAGCTCTCGTCGAAGGCCGACAGCGGCGGGCACGAGCACACCAGGTGCCGGTCCCCGTACGCCTGATCGATGCGCGCCACCGGGGGCCAGTACTTCGACTGGATCCGCATCTGCGCCGTCGAATGGTAGGTGCCGTCGTCGATGGAGCGCGAGGCATGGACCCCCGGGTACACGGCGATCTCCCGCGAGTAGGGGTGCGTCCAGTCCTCCACGGCGATCGATGCCGCCGTGTGCGGGGCGTTGACCAGGGGGTTGTCGTCCGCCGGCCAAGTGCCCGAGGCGACCTCCCCGGCCTCCGCCGCGATCGTGAGCATCGCCTCGATGAACCGCTCGAGCTCGGGCAGGTCCTCGGACTCGGTGGGCTCGACCATGAGGGTCCCGGCGACCGGGAAGGACATCGTCGGGGCGTGGAACCCGTAGTCGACGAGCCGCTTGGCCACGTCGTCGACGGTGATCCCGGTGCGCGCCGTGAAGGGACGCAGGTCGAGGATGCACTCGTGGGCGACCAGGCCGCCCTCGCCGCGGTACAGGATGTCGAAGGCCCCTTCGAGGCGGGTCGCGATGTAGTTCGCGGCCAGGACCGCCGAGGCGGTGGCGTGCCGCAGTCCCTCGGCGCCCATGAGGCGGATGTACGCCCACGGGATCGGCAGGATCGACGGGGAGCCGTACGGGGCCTGGGACACCGGAGGGCCGGCGTGCGCGACGGGGGCCGAGCCCGCGACCGCGTGCAGGGACTGCTGGGCGAAGGGATGCCCGGGCAGGAAAGGTGCCAGGTGTGCCTTGGCCGCGACGGGACCGACGCCGGGCCCACCGCCGCCGTGGGGGATGCAGAAGGTCTTGTGGAGGTTCAGGTGGGAGACGTCGCCGCCGAACTCCCCCGGCCGCGCGACCTCGACGAGGGCGTTGAGGTTGGCGCCGTCGACGTAGACCTGGCCGCCCGCGTCGTGGACCAGCTGGCAGATGGTCCGGACCTGACCCTCGTAGACGCCGTGCGTCGAGGGGTAGGTGATCATGATGGCCGCGAGCTCGTCGCCGTGGTCCTTGATCTTCTGCTGGAGGTCCTCGACGTCGACGTTGCCGTGGGCGTCGGAGGCGACCACCACCACGCGCAGACCTGCGAGGACCGCGGAGGCGGCGTTGGTGCCGTGGGCGCTGGCGGGCACCAGGCACACGTCCCGCGCGGAGTCCCCGCGCGAGAGGTGGTACGCCCGGATCGCCAGCAGGCCCGCGAACTCGCCCTGGCTGCCGGCGTTGGGCTGGAGGGAGACGGTGTCGTAACCGGTGACGTCCGCGAGCCAGCGCTCGAGCTGGTCGATGAGGTCGAGGTAGCCGCGGACGTCCTCGGCGGGGGCGAAGGGGTGCGGGGCCGAGAACTCGGGCCAGGTGACCGCGGTCATCTCGACGGCGGCGTTGAGCTTCATGGTGCACGAGCCCAGGGGGATCATGCCGCGGTCCAGGGCGTAGTCCTTGTCGGCCAGGCGCCGGAGGTACCGCATCATCGCCGTCTCGGAGTGGAACGAGGAGAACACCGGCTCGGCGAGGAAGGTGCTGGTGCGGTGCAGCTCGGCGGGCCAGTCGGCACCGATCGCGGACGGGGCGTCGGCGTCGGACGCATCGCCGGTGGTGTCGTCCCCGGCTGCGACATCCGCGTCGGAGAGGATCCCGGTCGTGTCGCCGTCGCCCGAGGCGTCGCTCGCGACGGGCGGCACGGCGCGCTCGGCGGGGGCGAAGCCCTCCAGGACCGCGGCGACGGCGTCGAGCCGCTCGGCGTCGATCGTCTCGTCGAGGCTCAGGCGCAGCACGTCGTCGTCGGTCACGTGGGCCAGGTATCCCGCGTCGCCGAGGACGTCCGCGATCTCGCGGGCGCGGCCGCCCGTGCGCACGGAGACGGTGTCGAAGAAGGCGTCGTGGACCAGCTCGAAGCCGTTGCGGCGCAGGTCGGCGGCGAGGTCCGCGGTGCGGGCCGCGACCTGGCGGGCGATCCGGGTGAGGCCGTCGGGCCCGTGGTAGACGGCGTACATGGCCGCCATCACGGCCAGCAGCACCTGGGCGGTGCAGATGTTCGAGGTCGCCTTCTCGCGGCGGATGTGCTGCTCGCGGGTCTGCAGCGCGAGGCGGTAGGCGAGGTCGCCGGCGGCGTCCTTGGAGACCCCCACGAGACGCCCGGGCAGCTGCCGCTCGAGCCCCTTGTGGACGGCCATGAACCCGGCGTGCGGGCCGCCGAAGCCCATCGGCACGCCGAAGCGCTGGGACGAGCCCACCGCGACGTCGGCGCCGAGCTCCCCGGGCGGCGTCAGCAGGGTCAGCGCCAGCAGGTCGGTCGCCACGACGGCCAGGCCCTTGATCGCGTGGATCCTCTCGATCACGGGGGCCGGGTCCCAGATCCGGCCGGAGGCGCCGGGGTGCTGGAGCAGGATCCCGAAGGCGCCGTCGGCCAGCGCCTCCTGGGCGGATGCGGGGTCCGAGAGGTCCGCGACCACGAGGTCGATGCCGACCGCCTCGGCACGGCCGCGCACGACGGCCAGGGTCGCGCCGAACACGTCGGCGTCGACCACGAAGCGCGGGTTCTTCGAGCGGGTCGCGCGCCGGGCCAGGAGCATGCCCTCGGCGGCGGCGGTCGCCTCGTCGAGCATCGAGGAGTTGGCGATGTCCAGCCCGGTGAGGTCGGCGACCATCGTCTGGTAGGTCAGCAGCGCCTCGAGCCGGCCCTGGGAGATCTCGGGCTGGTAGGGGGTGTACGCGGTGTACCAGGCGGGGTTCTCCAGGACGTTGCGCTGGATCACCGGCGGGGTGAGGGTGCCATAGTACCCCTCCCCCAGCAGCGAGGTGCGCACCGTGATGTCCCGGGCGAGGTCCCGGAGCTCCTCGAGCACCTCTTGCTCGGTGGCCCCGGATCCAAGGGCGTCATCCGTCCGGGGATCGAGCAGGATCGTGCCCGGCACGGCCCTGGCCAGCAGCTCCTCGAGGCTGTCGAGGCCGAGGGCGGCGAGCATGGTGGCCTGCGCGGCGGGGTCCGTGCCGACGTGGCGACGGACGAAGGAGTCGTGGGCGTTCACGGACATCGAGAGGTGCGTTCCCTTCACTCGCCGATGAGCTCGGCGTACTGCTGGGCGGTCAGGAGGTCGTCGGGCAGGGTGGTGTAGCGGACCCGCACGAGCCAGCCTTCGCCGAAGGGCGAGGCGTTGACGATCTCCGGGGAGTCGACGACGTCGCCGTTGACCTCCAGGATCGTGCCGTCCAGCGGGGAGAACAGGTCCGAGACGGACTTGGTGGACTCGATCTCGCCCATCTCGGTGCCGGCCGTCACCTCGGCGTCGACGTCGGGGAGGTCGACGTAGACCACGTCGCCGAGCTGACCCGCCGCGAAGGCGGTCACGCCCACCGTCGCGACGGAGTCGCCGTCGAGGCGGATCCACTCGTGGTCCTTGGAGTAGCTGAGGTCGTCGGTGTCGGCCATGGGAGATCCTCTCGGGGCGGGGCGATGCGGGGTGCGGGGTAGGTCAGGAACGGGAGTAGAACGGGAGCAGCACGACGACGGCGGGCAGGTCCTTGCCGCGCACGTCCACCACGAGTCCGGTGCCCTCGACCGCGCTCGCGGGGTCCACGAGCGCCATGGCGATGGGGTGCCCGAGCGTCGGGGACAGCGCCCCGGAGGTCACGACGCCGATCTCGGCGCCGTCGGCGTCGCGCACGAGGGATCCGGCGCGGGCCGCACGACGGCCCTCGGCGGCCAGGCCCACGAGGACGGGGCGACCGGTGAGGTCCGCGGACTCGATGGCGTCGCGGCCGATGAAGTCCCCTTTGGAGGACAGCGCCACGACCCGGCCCAGACCGGACTGCGCGGGCAGCAGCTCCGGGCCCAGCTCGTGGCCGTACAGCGGCATGCCGGCCTCGAGCCGGAGGGTGTCGCGGCAGGCGAGGCCGCACGGGACCAGCTGGTCCCCGCCGGCGGCGGTCAGCAGGTCCCAGAGATCCGCGGCGTGCTCGGCGGGGGTGTACAGCTCGAACCCGTCCTCGCCGGTGTAGCCGGTGCGGGCGATCAGCAGCTCCTCGCCCTCGAAGTCGCCCTGGAGCACGCGGTAGTAGCCGAGCCCCGTGAGCTCCTGCACGGCGGGACCGGCGCCGGCGCCGACGACGGCGCGGGTGACGATGTCCAGGCTCGCGGGGCCCTGCACGGCGATCAGGGCGGTACCGGCGCCGACGTCCGTGACCCGGGCGTCGAAGCCCTCGGCGCGGCGCGTCAGCTCGGCGGCGACGACCTGGGCGTTGGAGGCGTTGGCGACCACGAGGTAGCGCTCCTCGCCGAGGCGGTAGACCACGAGGTCGTCGAGGACCCCGCCGTCCTCGGCCAGCAGCAGGGAGTACTTGGCGCGGCCGACGGCGATCGTCGAGAGCTTCCCGGCGAGCGCGTGGTCGAGGGCCGCTCCCGCCTGGGGGCCGGTCACCGACACCTCGCCCATGTGGCTGAGGTCGAAGATCCCGGCGCCCTCGCGGACGGCGCGATGCTCGGCGAGAGCGGAGGAGTACCGCACGGGCATCGACCACCCGGCGAAGTCCGTGAAGGTCGCGCCGAGTCGTGCGTGGACGGCGGCCAGGGGGCTCGCGAGGAGGCTCTCGCTCACGTGGCGTCTCCTTCTCCGCCATGCGAGGCGGCAGCGGGTGGTTGCGGCCCGTGCGGGCGGGCATCGGGTGCGGGCACGAGGCGCCGCACCACGCGGCACACTGTACCGCCCCCCTTTCCCGGTCGCGGCGATGCCCGGCGGGTACCCTGGGGTCGTGACACGGGAAGGCACCGCCGAGTGGCCGATCCGGATCCCGGCGACGAGGCTGTGGATCCGGGAACCCGTCGACGCCGATCGCAGGACGATGATCCGCTTGCTCACCGACCCCGTGACTCGCGAGTACCTCGGCGGTGCCGTGGACTACGCCTCACGCCAGGCTCTCGAGCTCTCACCGCTGGGCCTGACCTGGGGACGCTGGGTGCTGGTGCTCGCGGAGACCGACACCATGATCGGCTCGATCACACTGGACTACGACCGCGGGGAGCCCGAGCTCTCCTACGCGCTGCTCCCGGAGTACATGGGGCTCGGCTACGCCGCCGAGGCGTGCCATGCGCTCCTGGGCTGGGCACGCGAGAGCCTCGAGGACCCCGTCGTCATCGCCGTCACCCAGACCCGCAACAAGCGCAGCGTCACCCTGCTGCGCCGCCTCGGCTTCACGGTGCGACGCGGCCTCGAGGAGTTCGGCGCCCAGCAGCTGCTCATGCAGCGGGCCCTGGCGACCCCCCTGCCGGACCTCGCATCCCTCGCGGTCACGGCACCCCAGCCGGTGCGGGACCTCCGGCGCTAGCGCCGGACGGGGCCCTACCGCCCCGGGACCGGATCCCGCAGCACCGGACAGGTCATGCACCGCGGCCCCCCGCGCCCGCGCCCCAGCTCGTTGCCCGCGACCTCGAGGACCTCGACGCCCTGGGAGCGCAGGTAGTCGTTCGTCGCGGCGGCACGCTCGTAGGCCACGACCCGACCCGGGGACACCGCCAGCAGGTTGCAGCCGTCGTCCCACTGCTCGCGTGCGGCGGCGTACGGGTCCAGCGGCGCCGTGAGCACGCGCAGGGACGGCACGCCCAGACCACGCGCGAGGACCGCGTCCATCTCCTCCGGGGCGTGGGAGGCCGTCACGAAGCGGTCCCCCACCTTCTCGATCTCGTAGCTCGCGAGATCCCCGAGGCCCGCGAAGCGCGTGACGGACTCCTGGTCCACGACGGTCATGACCGTGTCCAGGTGCATCATCGAGCGCCGGTGCGGCATCGCCAGGGCGATCACCCGGTGGGCGCCGCCACCGCTGAGCAGCTCCCCTGCGAGGCGCTCGGCACCGACGGCGGTGGTCCGCTCGGACAGGCCGATGGCCACGACACCGGGCGCGAGCACGAGCACGTCGCCGCCCTCGACGGTCGCGGGGCCGTTGGCCAGGCCATCTCCCCACAGCCGCGGCGCCGCGTCCCCCTCGGACCCGCGGAACAGCGGGTGGTGGCGGTAGATCATCGTCAGGTGCACGCTCTCGCGACGCCGCGCGGAGCGCTGCATCGCGTTGACGGCGACGCCGTCCCCGATCCACGCCGAGGTGTCGCGCGTGAAGAGATGGTTGGGCAGCGGGTCCAGGACGAAGTCGTCGGCCGCGAGCCGCCCCAGGGCGATCGAGCGCGGAGCCACGCCGAGCTCCTCGAGCTCGGCGCGCGTGATCCCGGCGACGAGCACGTCCGCGAGGTGCGCCGAGGACAGTCCCGCGAGGCAGGCCGCGAGGTCCTGCGCGGCGATGTCGCCGAAGACGAGGGGGTCCACCGTCGCCGTCAGGAGGTCCGAGCGCGCCGCCGGCGACTCGATGGTCTCGCGCAGGAGGTCTGCCAGCAGCAGCACCTCGGCGCCCTCGCGGCGCAGGAGGTCGGCGAAGGCGTCGTGCTCGGCCTGGGCGCGCTCGATCCACAGCACCTCGTCGAACAGGAACCGGTCACGGGTCTCCGGGGTCAGGCGCGCCATCTCGCGCCCGGGGCGATGCACGATCACCCGGCGCAGCGGACCGATCTCGTCGACGATGCCGTGCGTGCGCTCGCTGGATGCCATCGGCTGCTCCCTGCTGTCCGGGGTCCGTCGAGGGGCTCGTGCGGCGGACCGTGGAGGCACGGTACCAAGGCGTCCGTGGTAGGACTGGACCTGTTCGCCGCGCCCTTCCCGCCTCGGGCCCCGGCCCGGGTCCGGGCCCTCCCGGGACTGCGGCTCCGCTCCCGCCACGAAAGGCCCCACGATGTCGACCCCCGCCTCCGTCCGGCCCCTGTCCATCCCCACGACCACACTGCGCGACGGCAGCACGATCCCCCTGATCGGCTTCGGGACCAGCGGCATGAAGGGCACGGCCGCGGTCGACGCCGTCGCCTCCGCGGTGGGCTCCGGCTACCGCCTCCTGGACACCGCCGCCCAGTACGGCAACGAGGCCGCCGTGGGCCAGGGCGTCCGCGACAGCGGGGTCCCGCGCGCCGACGTGCTCGTGACCACCAAGGTCGCCGGGGGCGACCAGGGCCGGGAGGCCGCCCGTCGAGGTGTCGAGGAGTCCCTGCGCCGGCTCGGCCTGGACCGGGTCGACATCGTGCTGATCCACTGGCCCAACCCCTCGCGCGGCCTGTTCGTGGAGACCTGGGAGATGCTCCTGGAGCTGCGGGCCGAGGGTCTGATCTCCCACGCCGGGGTGTCCAACTTCCGTCCCGAGCAGCTGACGGCCCTGCACGACGCGACCGGCGAGTGGCCCGAGCTCAACCAGATCCAGCTCTCCCCCGCGCTCCCGCGTCTGCGCGAGGTCTCCTTCCACGAGGAGCACGGCATCGCCACCGAGGCGTGGGGCCCGCTGGGCGGCCGCGAGGGGCTGTTTTCGCAGTTCGCCCTGCAGAGGATCGCGGCGCGACTGGACGTGGACCCCGCGCAGGTCTCGCTGCGCTGGGCCGTGGACCGCGGCATCATCGTGATCCCCAAGTCCACCGATCCGGACCGTCAGCGCCGCAACGCGAGCCTGGAGTCCGTCGTGCTGACCGACGGGGACCGTGCCCTGCTGGCGACCCTGGACCTGGGCGAGGACCGCGTGTGGGACTCCCGCGTCCACGAGGAGTGGTGAGCGCACCGCATGCCTGAGGCCGCTGCCTTCTCCCCGGGACCTGAGCACGAGCGGATCGTCATGCTCACCGGTGCGGGCCTCTCCGCCCGTGCGGGGCTGCCCACGTTCCGCGGGCCCGACGGGCTGTGGGCCATCCATCCCGACCTCGAGCGGGCCATGCACGCCGACGCGCTGCCCGGTGCGATCCCCGAGCTGTGGGCGGTGTGGCCGCGGTTGTTCACCGACGCCCAGGCCGCGGGCCCCACGCCGGGACATCGGGCGATCACCCGCATGGGCGCCGCGGTGATCACCCAGAACATCGACGGCCTGCACCAGGCGGCGGGCAGCGAGGGCGTCGCCGAGCTGCACGGCTCGGCCGGACGGGCCGTGTGCCTGGACCCACGCTGCTCGTGGACGGCGCAGCTGACCGACGGGGAGGGCTCCCGCGCCGAGGACCACGGCGTGCCGTCCTCGTGCCCGGTGTGCGGGGCACCCACCCGGCCCGACGTCGTCCTGTTCGACGAGACGCTCCCGGAGGACGTCGTCGCGCGGGCCGACGAGCTGGCCCGCACCGCGGACCTCTTCGTGGCCGTCGGGACCTCGGGCGTCGTGTTCCCGGCGGCGCTGCTGGCACCGCTGGCCCGCCGCTGCGGGGCCACGACGGTCCTCATCGACATCGCGCCCGAGTCCCCCGAGGGCTCCCGCATGGCCTTCGACCACGTGATCATCGCCGACGCCCACGAGGTGCTGCCGGCCTGGGAGCGGGGCCGCTCCGGCGCGGGGCGCAACCCGTTCCTCGACCCGTTCGACTGAGCCGGGGAGCGTCCCTCCCGCCGCAGCGAATGCGGATCCGTCCCCCGCGGCGTCTGCCACGACCGCTGCCTGCGGGCCGCAGGTCAGATCCAGATGGCCGGGTCCTCGAGCTCATCGGGGTGCGAGGTGCCGCGCCGTATCCGCGCGGGCACGCCCACGGCCGTCGCCTCGCGCGGGACGTCGGCCACGACCACGGCATTGGCGCCGATCTGCGAGCGCTCACCGAGGACCACGGGCCCCAGGACCCGGGCCCCGGCACCGATGACGACGTGGTCCCCGACCGTGGGATGGCGCTTGGTGCGCTCCATGCTGCGGCCCCCGAGGGTGACGCCGTGGTAGATCATCACGTCGTCGCCCACCTCGGCGGTCTCGCCGATCACGACGCCCATGCCGTGGTCGATGAAGAAGCGCCGCCCGATCCGTGCCGCGGGGTGGATCTCCACCCCGGTGGTCGAGCGCACCGACTGGGACAGCAGCAGCGCCGGGAGCCGCAGGTCACGGTCCCACAGGGCGTGCGCGGCCCGGTGTGCCCAGATCGCGTGGAGGCCCGGCGCGGTGAGCGCGAGCTGCAGGGAGGACTGGGAAGCGGGATCGCGTCGACGCGCCGCCGCGACGTCCTCGGAGAACGTCGCGACGGCGTCGAGCACGCCCCCGACCGCGCGTCGGAGCAGTGCCATGGGGAGGGATCAGTCCATGTACTCGGCGTACAGCGGCGTCGAGAGGTACCTCTCGCCGAAGGAGGGCACGATCACGACGATCAGCTTGCCGGCGAACTCCTCGCGGGCGCCGATGCGTGCGGCGGCCTCGATCGCGGCGCCGGAGGAGATGCCCACGAGCAGGCCCTCGGTGCGTGCGACGAGGCGGGCGCGCGCCATGGCGGTCTCGGCATCGATGTCGAAGACCTCGTCGTACACGTCGCGGTCCAGGATCGAGGGCACGAAGTTCGCGCCGATCCCCTGGATCTTGTGGGGGCCGGGGGCCCCGCCGTTGAGGATCGGGGACTCGGCCGGCTCGACGGCGAAGACCTTGACCTCGCTCTTGCGCTCCTTGAGCACCTCGCCCACGCCGGAGATGGTGCCGCCGGTGCCGATCCCCGCGACGAGCGCGTCGACGGCGCCGTCGGTGTCGGCCCAGATCTCCTCCGCGGTGGTGTTGCGGTGGACCTCGACGTTGGCGGGGTTGTCGAACTGCTTGACCTGCACGCCGCCGGACTCCTCGGCGATCTCGCGGGCCTTCTCGACGGCGCCCTTCATGCCCTTGGCGGCCTCGGTGAGGACCAGCTCGGCACCGAAGGCGCGCAGCAGCGCACGGCGCTCCTTGGACATCGACTCGGGCATGGTCAGGATGACCTTGTACCCGCGCGAGGTGCCGATCATCGCGAGCGCGATGCCGGTGTTCCCGCTGGTCGCCTCGACGATCGTCCCGCCCGGCCGCAGCTCTCCGGACTTCTCTGCGGCATCGATCATGGCCACGCCGATGCGGTCCTTGACGGAGTTGGCGGGGTTGTAGAACTCGAGCTTGGCGACGACCGTGGCGCGCACGTCCTCACCGAGGTGGTTGAGCTTGACGAGCGGGGTGCGGCCGACGAGCTCGGAGACGTTCTCGTAGATGGTCATGTGTCCCTCCTCAGGGGATAGCAATGCTTGGTGGGAGTATAAGCGGGGCAGGTGGCACGCACCCTGGACGATCACCGGGCCCGGACCGGCCGGATCGCGGCGCCGCCCGGACACCGCCCTCGGGTCGGGGCGACGCCCGTCACACCCATGGCCTAGATTCGTCCCATGTCCGCGACGACCCACGCCCTCGTGAGCCCTCCCGTCCTCCCCCGACCACATCGCACCCCCGGGGAGCGGTCCGTGCGGGGACGTCGAGAGGGCGGGATGCGCCGGCTCGTGGCGATGCTCGCCCTGGCCGCGGTCCTCACCCTGCTCGGCGCTCCGGCGGCCCTCGCCGAGCCCGCGCGATCCGTGACGATCGAGGACACCCAGGGGGTGCTGCACCCCGCGCCGCTGGAGGAGCGCCTCGAGAAGGAGGTCTCGTTCCGCAGGGACGTCGACCTCGTGCTCCTGACCCTCGACGTGACCGAGCAGGGATTCCCCTCGAGCTCGGACCTGGCGCTGAACGACGCGGTCCTCGCCTACGCCCGGGCCGAGCGCCCCGAGTGGCTCACCGACGGCGGCGCCTACTGGCGCGACGGCCTGGTCATCCTCGCCGTGGATCCGGGCAACAGGTTCCTGGGCACCTACGCCGGCGAGGACGTCAAGCTCACCCAGGAGCAGTACACCGCGATCCAGAACGCGATGAAGACCCCTGCCCGCGACGGCGACTGGGACGGCACCATGGTCACCGGCGCGACGGAGTACGCGGATCTCCTGGCCAGACCCTGGTACCTCGAGCCGGGGTTCTTCGCCGCCATGGCCGCGGGCGTCCTCGCCCTGCTCGCGGTGATCGGCACCGCGCTCGGCATCGGCAGGGTCGCGCGCGGCCGGGTCCGGCGGGCGCTGCCCCGCTACGACGACGTGATGCTCAACTACGCGGCGACCGAGCTCGCGGCCAAGACCATCCCGGCGGACTCCCGCTACGGGGAGCCCGTGCTGCGGGACTACAAGACGTTCCGGGACCAGGCCGCCGAGGCCACCCGTCTGCGCGAGCAGATCCCCGAGCACCGCGGCCTGCTCTGGGGCATCCGGCCGCGCACGTACACCCTCGCGCGCGACTTCCTCGCACGGACCGAGCACGTCGACGCGGCCGACGACGAGATCGTCCGCACCAACGACCTGCTGAACCGGGGCAGCTCCTGGTTCGAGGCGTGGCAGCTCGAGGCGCGCCCCGTACGAGATTCCCTGCGGCAGGTCGACGCCGCGATCCGTCAGGCACCGGAGTTCGCCGACGGACGCACCGCCCAGGATCTCCGGGAGGTCGCGGGCAAGGTCGACGCGGGCCTCGAGGCGACCACCCGCAAGCTCCAGGACGGCACGATGAGCCCCGATGACGCGCTCGCCGAGCTGGACCTCATGACCAACTCCCTGGCGAAGGCCTCCACGGCGCACCGCGACCTCGTGATCGCGGCGATGGCCCGCACCGAGCGGGAGGCGCAGATCATGCGCGATGCGGGGTCCTCGGACACCTCGGAGGGCTCGTACCGGTCGATCCGCAGCCGGCGTCACCACTACTACCCGGGCAGCTATGCGCTGGGCTGGTCGCTCAGCCCGATCCTCACGCTGAACTCGTGGGGCTCGTCGGCGACGACGGCGCTCGAGAGCCATCGCAATCCGCCGTCGTCCAGCTCGGGCGGCGGCGGCAGCTTCTCGGGCTACTCCGGCGGCGGGGGCGGTTTCTCCGGCTCCGGGAGCTCGAGCCGGTTCTGACCAGGACGCACAGGTCCGTCCCGTGGGATCCCCGGGGCCCGAAGGTCACGCGGGGCGAGGATCACCCGGAATCGCGGGGCACCCAGGGCCCGCATGAGACCCTGGGGTCAGTAGACCATCCCCATGAACTCCCGCACCCGGTCCAGCGTCTCGTCGGCCACCGCGTTGGCGCGGGCGTTGCCCTCGCGCAGGACGGTGAACAGGTAACCCGGGTCCTGCTCGAGCTCGGCGCGGCGTGCGCGCAGCGGCGCGAGATGCTCGTTGAGCAGCTCGGCGGTCAGGACCTTGAGCGTGCCGGCGCCCCGGTCCCCGATCTCCTCGGCGATGGCCTCGGGGGCGCGACCGGAGGCCTGGGCCGCGATCGTCAGCAGGTTGGAGACCTCCGGGCGGTGCTCCGGGTCGAAGGTGATCTGCCGGTCGCCGTCCGTCTTCGCCTTGCGGATCGCCGCAGAGGTCTCGTCGGCGGTCATCCGCAGCATGACCGTGTTGTTGCGGGACTTGCTCATCTTGTCGCCGTCCAGGCCCAGGATGGTCGGGGACTCCGACAGCAGGGCGGCGGGCTCGCGGAAGAACCGCTCGCCGTGCGCGAAGCGCTCGTTGAAGCGGCGCGCGATGACGCGGGTCTGCTCGACGTGGGGCAGCTGGTCCTTGCCCACGGGCACCACGTCGCCGTGGCAGAACAGGATGTCGGCCGCCTGGTGCACGGGATAGTTGAGCATGAGCCCGCCCATCGCGGACCTGCCGGCGGCGTGCAGCTCCGACTTGACGGTGGGATTGCGCTCGAGCTCGGGCTGGGTCACGAGCGCGAGGAACGGCAGCATCAGCTGGTTCAGGGCCGGCACCGCGGAGTGCGTGAAGATCGTGGTCCGCTCGGGATCCAGCCCCGCGGCGAGGTAGTCCGTGAGCAGCTCGCGCACGCTGCCCCGGATGTCGCCGACGACATCGCGATCCGTGATCACCTGGTAGTCGGCGACGATCACCCAGGTCTCGACGCCGCGGTCCTGCAGGCGCACGCGGTTGCGCAGGGTGCCGAAGTAGTGCCCGATGTGGAGGGCGCCCGTGGGGCGGTCCCCGGTGAGCATGCGCAGCCTCGCGGGGTCCTGCGCGATCCTCTCCTCGATCTTCGCGCTGCGGGCGAGGGCGGCGTCGTAGCTGGTGCGGTGGGTCTCGTCAGGGGTCGTGTCCGTCACCCCGGCATGCTATCGGCCTCGCGCCGGTCCTCGCCCGCGCGACCTGCGCCTGCGGTGTGAAGGCTCGGTGAGCGCGACCTGTGCGCCTGCGGGACCGGCCCTGCGGATTGGTACCGTGTGCAGGTTCCCGGGATCGGCCCCGGGACGGGAAGGTGCTCAGCTCATGTGTGGATTCACCGGCTTCGTCGATGCTTCCGTGACGGACAGGGATCCCGTCATCCGGGAGATGTCGTCCACGATCGTCCATCGTGGCCCCGACGACGACGGCTACTACATCGACGAGGACGTCGCCTTCGCGTTCCGTCGCCTCGCGATCATCGACCTGAGCCACGGGGACCAGCCGATGCACAGCCAGGACGAGGACCTCGTCCTGATGTTCAACGGGGAGATCTACAACTACCGCGAGCTGCGCGCCGAGCTCACGGAGCTGGGGCGCACCTTCGGCACCCAGTCCGACACCGAGGTGCTCCTGCAGGGCTACCAGGAATGGGGGGAGGACGTCCTGCCCCGCCTGCGGGGCATGTTCGCCTTCGTCGTCTGGGACCGCCGGACCCGTACGCTGTTCGGTGCCCGCGACCCCTTCGGCATCAAGCCGCTGTACTACCAGCACAACGGCGCGGCGCTGCTGTTCGGCTCCGAGATCAAGTCGTTCCTGCCCCATCCGCACTTCGTCAAGGAGGTCGACGTCGACCTCCTGCCGGACTATCTCTCCTTCGAGTACGTGCCCTCCCGGCGCACGCTCTTCCGCGGCGTCGACAAGCTGCTGGGCGGCGAGTGCTTCACCTTCTCCGAGGGACGCCTGGACGTGCGCCCGTACACGTCCCTGGACTTCGACATCGACGAGGAGCCCACGCTCGAGGACTGGACGAGCACCATCGCCGAGACGGTCTCGGAGTCCGTCCAGGCGCATCGCATCGCGGACGTCGAGGTGGGATGCTTCCTGTCCTCGGGGATCGACAGCTCGTACATCACCAAGGAGATGTCCAAGACGGGCTCGGACATCAAGGCGTTCTCCGTCGGCTACGACGACTCCCCGCTGTCCGAGCTGCCGTACGCCCGGGACTTCGCCGAGAAGATCGACGTGCGTTTCCAGGACCGGCTCATCACGGCCGAGGAGACCTTCGAGTCCTTCGGCCGCATCCAGTACCTGATGGACGAGCCGCTGCCCAACCCGTCCGCTCTGCCGCTGTTCTTCCTGACCAAGGATGCCGCCGAGCACGTCAAGGTGGTCGTCTCCGGCGAGGGCGCCGACGAGCTGTTCGGCGGCTACAACCAGTACCGCGAGCCGCTGGACTACTCGCGCTACCAGAAGGTGCCCGCTCCGGTGCGCCGCGCGATCGGTGCCGTCGCTGAGCGCCTCCCGCACTTCCGCGGGCAGCGCTTCCTCGTGCGCAACGCCGAGCCGCTGGCGGAGCGCTTCTTCCGCAACAACTACGTGTTCTCGATGGACGAGCGGGAGAAGGTGCTGGCCCGCCCCGTCGCCGCGCCGTCCTCGGCCTCGCGCACCGCACCCCTGTTCGCGAAGGTCGCCGACCAGGACGCCGTCACGCAGATGCAGTACGTCGACATCCACACCTGGATGCTCTACGACATCCTGCTCAAGGCCGACAAGATGTCGATGGCCCACTCCCTGGAGCTGCGCGTCCCGTTCCTGGACCGCAAGGTCTGGGACGTCGCGCGCCGCATCCCCTCGCGCTATCGCGTGACCGAGGAGAACACCAAGATCGCCCTGCGCCGCACGGCGCTGCGTGAGCTCCCGGAGCGCACCGCCAACAAGAAGAAGCTGGGCTTCCCGGTCCCCCTGAACGGGTGGCTGCGCGAGGAGCGCTTCGCGTCGCTGGTGCGCGAGCGCTTCGCCAGCGACGAGGCCGCGGAGTTCTTCGACCGCGAGTACATCCTGTCGATGCTCGACACCCACCTCCGCGGTGTCGACGGCTACATGAAGCGCATCTGGTCGATCTACAGCTTCCTGATCTGGCACGACGAGTTCTTCGTCCAGCGCTGACCCGCCGATCCGTCGACGCCGGGCACCTCAGGGGTGCCCGGCCCCAACACGCGAGGACCCCATGAACGCCACCGCACCGACCGACGCCCCCGCCTTCGACGTCGTCCTGCTCGGCTCCGGACTGGGGATCTACGCCCTGACCCGGGCCTTCCACGAGAACCACGGCGTCGTCTCCGACGTCGTGGCGGCAGCGCCCTCGGAGGCGATGCGCCGCTCGATCACCTGCCGGATCCACGAGATCCCCCCGGGTGCCGACGACGAGACGCGGCTCGCCGCACTCGACGAGCTCTCCCGGGCGCGTCCGACCGGACGCCCGGCGCTGCTCCTGTGCAACACGGACGGGGACATCGAGTTCATCGCCCGGCACGCCGAGCGCCTGGCCGCCGACCATCTGCTCCGTCAGCCGGACCTCCCGGTGGTGCTCGAGCTCGCCGACAAGGCGCGCTTCGCGGAGCTGTGCACGCGCCTGGGGGTGCCCCAGCCGCTGACCGCGGTGATCGACTTCCGTTCGGGCGAGCGTCCGGCCCTGCCGGAGCTGGACGCCCCGTACCCGCTGGTGGCCAAGCCCGCCATCGCCCAGCCCCACGTGGCGATCCGCATGCCCGGCAAGAAGAAGATCTACTTCGTGGCCTCCGCCGCCGAGCTCGAGGACCTGGTGGGCCGTCTGCACGCCGCCGGGTTCCGGGACCGGTTCGTGCTGCAGGAGCTGATCCCGGGCGATGACACCACGATGCGCTCCATCACCGCCTACCGGGACGCGCACGGGGAGGTGACGCTGCTCGCGGGAGCCGACGTGCTGCTGGAGGAGCACACCCCGGACGCCCTGGGGCGCCCGGCGGCGATGATCACGGCGACGGACCCGGACACCCTCGCGCAGGCGCGTCGCCTGCTCGACGCCACCGGCTACGTCGGGTACGCCAATGCGGACCTCAAGATCGATCCGCGCGACGGCGTCCCGCGGTTCCTCGAGATCAACCCCCGGATCGGCCGCAACAACTACTACGTGACGGGCGCCGGGGTCGACGTCACGCGGTTCATCGTCGAGGACGCCGTCCACGGACGCCGCGTCGAGCCGGTGATCGGGCTGCCGAGCATCCTGTACTCCATCGTCCCGGACCTGTTCCTGCGCCGGTACGTGACCGATCCCGAGCGCTGGCAGCAGGTGCGTGCCGCAGCGCGACGCCGGCGGGTCAACCCCTGGGCGAACCCCCGGGAGGGCCTGTGGGTGCGCGCCTACGCCCGCGTGGTCGAGCTGAACCACGTGCGCAAGTTCCTCGCGCACTATCCCCGGCCCACCGACACCGGCTTCTGATCCGGCCTGCGGGACCGGGGCGCCCGGGATCCGCAGGACCGCGCCCGGGCACCTCGCACCGGTTTCCCGCTTCCTGGGGCCCGGCATCCAGCGCCCAGCGCCCAGCGCCCAGGGCATCGTGCCGGCCGCATCGTGCCCGGTGCATCGTGCCCGAGGCATCGTGGACGCGACGGCCTGTCGCCGTGCCTCAGGCGAAGGCGGGCGCGAGCGGCCTGCACGCCGCCGTGATCGTGTGCCGCGCGAGCTCGGTGAGGGAATCGATCATGCGCGGATCGCCGCGGAAGCCCTGCTGGTCGTAGACCACGGAGAGCTCCGTGCAGCCCAGCACCACGGTGCCCGCGCCGGCGGCGAGGGCCTCGTCGACGCAGCCCTCGAACAGCTCCCGGTCCACGGGCCGGTTGGCCTTGACCTGCTCGTAGATGATCGTGTTGATCCGGTCCTGCAGGGCGCGGTCGGGCACGCACGCCTCCGCACCGACGTCCCGCAGGGCGTCCTGGAACACCTCGGCGTGGACGTTGCCCTCCGTCGCGAAGACGGCCACCGGCCGACCCGTGCCCTCCACGGCCCGGGCCGCCGCGGCGGCGGTCACCTCCACGATGCTGAGGAAGGGCACCGAGGTGCTCTCGTGGACCCCGCGCACGAAATGGTGAGCCGTGTTGCACGGCAGCACCAGCAGATCCACCCCGGCCCGCTCCAGCATGCGGGCATCGGCGGCGATCACGGGCCCGGGGTCCGCGGCGGTCCCGTCGGTGTCCAGGATCTTCGCGGTGCGGTCCGGCGTCGAGGAGTGCTGGGAGACCAGCAGGTCCAGGTGCTCCTGGTCGCTGCGGGCGTCGGTCGCCCTCACGAGCACGTCGAGGAAGACGGCGGTGGCGGCGGGACCGAGACCGCCGATCACCCCCACCACCGGGGCATGCCAGCTGGCAGGGTCCAGATGACCGCCCTCGGGCGCGGTCATCGGGCCGATCCCCCCTCCGTCGGCGCCTGCGCGCCGACCGGGTCCGGGTGGTAGTGGCGGCGGAACTTGCGCACGTAGTTGGCCATCGCGGCGGCGATGTACGCCCAGCGGCGCGGATCGCGCTCGACGCCGCGGTAGACGAGGGGATTGCGCACGCGGCGAGCGCGCAGCACGCGCTCGAGCTGCGCGCGGGCCTCCGGGAGCATCGTGTAGTGCTTGACGAGGGCCACCGGGACGACGGTGTAGAGCACCTCGGGCTGATCCTGCACGATCCGGGGGCTCTGCCCCGCGGGGACCGCCGGCAGGTCATGGGCGATGTGCTCGTCGACGTACCAGGTGACGGGATTGTGACCGCCGGCAGTGACGTAGTAGTTGGAGCGTCCCAGGCGGGGGTTCAGCTCGAAGAAGCGCGTGCGGCCGTCGCGGGGGTCGTGCTTGAGGTCGAAGTTGGCATAGCCCGTCCACCCCAGGGCGGTGCAGATCCGCTGCGCCTGGGCGACCATCTCCTCGTCGACGCCGGTGATGATCGCGGCGGGGTTCCCGATCGCCCCGGGGCTGTGCTCCTCGAGCAGGGTGCGCCCCCATGAGGCGAAGCGCACCCGGGACTGCTCGTCGCAGTAGCAGGTGAGGATCCGCATGTTCTGGTCGTCGCCCGGGATGCGGTCCTGGACGATGATGCTGTCGCGGTAGCCCGCGTCCCGGATCCGGTGCAGGAGCGCCAGCAGGTCGGCGCGGCTCTCGACGGTGTGCACCTTCTGCTTGCCCTCGAAGCTGATGCGCTTCCAGTCCGAGACCTCGGCGGGCTTGGCGATCACCGGGTAGGCGAACGGCACGTCGAGGTCGTCGTCGACCTCCTGGGACAGGTCCACCACCCGCGTGAGCGGATGATCGACCCCCAGCTCGAGGCACAGTTCGGTGAAGTTCTGCTTCTCGGTGCCGCGCCGGAACGTGGCCAGGTCGACGTAGGGCGCGATCCACCGTTCGTCGAGGCCGCCGACCTCGTCGCGCACCTGGATGATCGCCTTGACCGTCGCATCGGCGGAGCCCAGCAGGAGCAGAGGCCCCTCCGGGTGCGCGCGGGCCACCTGGACCAGGACCGGCGCGAGCTCCTGCGGGTCGAAGGGATCCGGGCAGGAGACGTTCTCGGTGATGGCCGAGTGCGTGACGTGCCAGCCCGCGAGGCGGGAGATCACCACCGTGCGCACGCCGTAGGCCTCATGGAACGCCCGTGCCAAGGAGTAAGCCCCGATGTCGCCGCCCACGACGACGGGCGTGAAGGCTGGTGCCGGGCGTGCGGGAGTGCGGGAGGTCGAGGCCATGCCCGGCATCCTATCGACGCGCCGCCCGTGGACCCGGGACGATCACGACCTCTGCACGTCCCGGTCACCGCCGTGCCCTCACCCCGCCACGCGATGGGCCGCCGGCTCGCCCCTGCGTGGATCGACCCCTCGCCCACGACGTGACGCACAGCACCTAGGGTGGAGATCATGAGCACCTTCACCGTGACCTCGTCCGCTCTCGCCGACGGCGCGGAGGTCCCCGCCGCGCAGCTGCCGCCGGAGCTCGACGGCCCGTCGACGTCCCCGGACCTCACCTGGAGCGGCGCACCCGAGGGGACCCGCAGCTTCGCCGTGACGTGCTTCGACCCCGACGCCCCCACGGGTTCCGGCTTCTGGCACTGGGTCGCGTGGGATCTCCCCGCGGACGCGACCACGCTGCCCGTGGGGGTGGCGCGCGACGCCGGGATCCCCCTCCAGGCGGTCAACGACTTCGGGCGCCCGGGCTACGACGGCCCCAACCCTCCGCAGGGTCCCGTGCACCACTACGTGTTCACCGTCCACGCGCTGCCGGTCGAGACGCTGGGCGTCGACGCCGACGCCCCCCACGTCCAGGCCCGTTTCGCCATCTTCAGCCAGCAGCTCGCGTCCGCCTCGGTCACAGGGACCTACCAGGCCGAGGTCTGATCTCGCACGGGGGTTATCCCCGGGGAAACTCCGGGGCGCGCCGGAGGGTTGTACGACCTCGACAAACGTACGCTCGAAGCATGACCGCACTCCCCGTGAGCACGTCGTCGCCGGTCGGGTCCATCCCGACGTCGACCGGCGGCCTCGTGCGCCCCCTCCCCCGTTCCTCCCGGCCCCTGCGCGTGCTGCTGACCACCGACTGGTGGGAGCCCGTCGTCAACGGCGTGGTCGCCTCCGTCACGACCCTCAAGCGCGAGCTCGAGGCAGCCGGGTGCGACGTCCGCGTACTGACCCTGTCCGACGGCCTGCGCTCGAGCCGCCGCGACGGCGTGTACCGCCTCGGCTCGGTGTCGGCGTCGATCTTCTACGACCGCGCCCGGATCGGCGTGCTGCGCAACGATCCGATCCGCCGCGAGATCCTCGAGTGGTCCCCGGACGTCGTCCACTCCCAGTGCGAGTTCACCACCTTCGTCTGGGCCCGCCGCATCGCGCGCGAGCTCGGGGTGCCGCTGCTGCACACGTACCACACCATCTACGAGGACTACACGCACTACTACTCCCCGAGCCGCACGATGGGCCGCAAGATGGTCGCGGCCTTCTCCCGCAAGCTGTGCGAGAGCACCGACGCGGTCGTGGCGCCCACCGCCAAGGTCAAGGAGCTGCTCGAGGGCTACGGGGTCACCCGTCCCGTGCACGTCGTGCCCACCGGCCTGGACCTGCGCCGCTTCCGTCCGGTGCGTGACGACGCCGATCGGGCCGATGTCGCCTCCCTGCGCCGTGCGCTCCGGATCCCGGCGGAGGATCTGCTGCTGGTCTCGGTGTGCCGCCTGGCCAAGGAGAAGAACGTCGAGGAGGTCCTGACCCACCTCGCGGCCTCCGGACGCGAGGACTGGACCCTGGCCCTCGTGGGCGACGGCCCGTCCCGCGAGGATCTCGCAGAGCTCGCCGCCGATCTCGGGATCGCCGACCGCGTCCGCTTCGTCGGCGCGATCGATCCCGCGGAGGTCCCCCGCTACTACCGCATGGCCGACGTCTTCGTCAGCGCCTCGCTCTCGGAGACCCAGGGGCTGACGTTCATCGAGGCCCTCGCCTGCGGCCTGCCGCTGCTGTGCCGGCGCGACCCCTCGCTCGAGGGTGTGGTGCTCGACGGGATCACCGGCTGGCAGTACGCCGACGAGCAGGAGTTCACCTATCGCCTCGCCGACCTCGCCGACCACCGGGCGGGGAGGGAGCGGATGGCCCGTGCCGCCGCGGTCCACGCCCATGCGACCTGCGGTTCCGAGGCGTTCGCCCGCACGATGATCGGGGTCTACGAGGACGCCCTGTCGCGCAGCCGCGCGCTGCGTCTGACCGCCGCGTGACGGCGCCCGACGTGCCGATGAGCTTCCGCACCCGCCTTCCGGGGACCCTGCCCGATCGCCTGTCGATCCGCGCGCGGGGCCTCGCCGACGCCGCCCTGCGCACGGTGCGCGGACGCCCCACCCGGGAGCGCGCCGCCGCGAACCGCCCGCTGCGGGTG
Source organism: Brachybacterium sp. AOP25-B2-12 (assembly GCF_052378625.1). Lineage (NCBI taxonomy): Bacteria > Bacillati > Actinomycetota > Actinomycetes > Micrococcales > Dermabacteraceae > Brachybacterium > Brachybacterium sp. AOP25-B2-12. The sequence goes on from NZ_JBQSXW010000021.1 coordinate 38,164, forward strand.
CTGATCCCCCGGGGCCTCGCGCGCCTGGCGACGCAGTCCGGGATCGGCGAGGCGATCCGCCACCAGGAGCACGCCGTGCGCGCCCTGGGCCACCAGGTCGTGACGAGCCCGTGGGGACCCTTCGACGTCGTCCACCTCAACACGCCCTTCCCTGACACGCCGCTGCTGGCCCGCTGGGCGCGCCTTCGGCGGCGGCCGGTGCTGGTCTGGGCGCACTCGACGGAGGAGGACTTCCGGGACTCCTTCACCGGGGCCAACCGCATCGCTCCGCTGTTCCGGCGCTGGATCGCCTGGATCTACCGGATGGGCGACGCCGTCGTCACCCCCACGGACTACGCGCGCTCGCTGATCGTGCGCCCGCAGTACGGGTTGCGGCGCAACATCCACGTGCTGTCCAACGGCGTGGACACGACCGTCTTCCGGCCCGATCCCGCGGCGCGCGGACCTCTGCGCGAGGACCTGGGCCTCGCTCCGGAGGCCCCCGTGGTCATGAGCGTCGGGATCCAGATGGTCCGCAAGGGGATCCTCGACTGGGTCGAAGTGGCCCGGCGCATGCCCGAGGTGACGTTCGTCTGGTACGGGCACACGGACCCGCGGATGATCACCCGCGACGTGGAGGCGGCGATCTCCTCGGCACCGGAGAACTGCCGATTCCCGGGCTACGTGGCCCCGGCGGTCCTGCGCCGCGCCTACACGGGCGCCGACGCCTTCTGCTTCCTGTCCAAGGAGGAGACCGAGGGCATCGTGCTGCTGGAGGCGCTGGCGTGCGGGACCCCGGCCGTGGTGCGGGACATCCCGATCTACCGCGACTGGCTGCCCGACGGCGTGGTCACCCGTATGGTGCGCGGCACCGGGGACGCCTTCGTGGCCGATGTGGTCACGCGCCTGCGCGACCTGCTGGACGGGCGGCTCGCCGACCTCACGCCGCAGGGCCGCGCCGCCGCCGAGGCCGTGGACCTGCGGCGCGTCGCCGAACGTCTCGGGGAGATCTACCGCACCGAGGGCATCCGCACGATCGGCCGGTGAGATGGCCGTCAGGAACGGCGCGGACCGCTCCACAGCACCAGCTCGCCCGGGGCGCGGCGCTCGGGCCGCTGACCGCGGCGCATCGACGTGACCTGCCCCGCGGCATCGGCGGCGAAGAACCTCCGCGTCGGGCGTGACCCGAGCTCCCCGGACAGCACGTCCTGGGCGGCGTCGAGCTGGTCGGCCTTGCGGCGCACCCGGTCCTCGAGCTCGAGGATCCGTTTGATGCCCGCGAGGTTCACGCCCTCGTCCTGGGAGAGCTGCTGGACCTGCCGCAGCCGCTCGACGTCCAGCGCGCTGTAGCGGCGGCCACGGCCGGCCGTGCGCTGGGGGGTGACCAGGCCCAGGCGGTCGTACTGCCGCAGGGTCTGCGGGTGCATCCCCGAGAGCTCGGCGGCCACGGAGATCACGAAGACGGGCGCGCGTTCGTCGAATCCTGAGGTGGCTGCCATCGTGATCCCCTCGTCCTCATCGGGCCGCGTCGGCCATCAGGCGCGAGCGCGGATCATCGTGCAGGGCATCGCGCAGGGCGATGACCGCCTCGCGCTGGGTGTCGTCGAGGTCCTGGGGCACCTGCACCTCGACGGTCGCGAGCAGATCGCCCGTGCCCTTGGGGGTGGTGATGCCCTTGCCCTTGGCGCGCAGGGTGCGTCCCGTGGGCGTGCCCGCGGGGACCTTCAGGCGCACGCTGCCGCCGTCGAGCAGCGGGACCTGCACGGTGGCCCCGAGCACCGCCTCGTCGAAACGGATCGGGACGGTGACCCGCAGGTTCGTGCCGTCGAGCGAGAAGACGGGATGCGGGGTGACGTCGATCGTCAGCAGCAGGTCACCGGCGTCGCCGCCGGTGGTCGACGGCTGGCCCTTGCCGCGCAGACGGATCTTCTGTCCGTCGTGCACGCCGGCCGGGACACGGGCGGTCACGGTGCGACCGCCGACCTCGAGCCGGATCTCCGTGCCGAGCGCGGCCTCCCGGAAGCCCAGACGGGCCCGGGCGCTGAGGTCCTGGCCCTTGGTGGGGCCGCCGTAGCCCGCGCCGGAGAAGCCGCCCCGGCTGCCGCCGAAGCCGCCGCCGGCGCCCCCTGCGCCGCCGCCGAACATCGAGAAGATGTCCTCCATGTTCGGGGCGCTCTGGCCACCGCCGCCGGCGTACCGAGGACGTCCGCCGCCTGCGCCGCCGCCTCCGAACATCGAGGAGAAGACGTCCTCGAAGCCCTCGGCGCCCGAGGGGCCGCCGGCGCCGGAGGAGAAGCGGGCGCCGCCGCTGCCCATGGCGCGGATCGCGTCGTACTGCTTGCGCTGCTCGGGGTCGTTGAGCACCCCGTAGGCCTCGCCGACGGCCTTGAAGCGGTCCTCCGCGCCGGCGTCATCGGGATGACGGTCGGGGTGGAGCTCCTTGGCCTTCGTGCGGTAGGCCTTCTTGATCTCCGGGGCGCTCGCGTCCTTCGAGACACCGAGCACCGCGTAGAAGTCCTTGTCGAGCCAGTCCTGTCCGGACATCGTCTGCGCCTCCTTTCGAGTGCGGGGTAGAGGGAGAAATCAGAGGGGAGAACTGCGGGAAGGGGGAGGGATGAGCGGGGTGCTCCACCGCCCATGGATCGGGGCGGACCGCCCGGCAGCGGTGCTGCGCGGACGGCCCGCCCCGATCTCAGGAGGTCACTGCGGGCCGCGGGTGGCCACGCGCGCCGGCCGCAGGATGCGGTCCTTGACGCGATAGCCGGGCTGCAGGACCGTCTTGACGGTGTTGACCGGGACCTCGTCGAAGTCCTCGTGCATGAGGGCCTCGTGCCTGTTCGGGTCGAACTCCTCACCCTCGGCGCCGTAGCGCTCCAGCCCGTGGGAACGCAGGGCGTCCTCGAGCTTGTGCGCGATGGCTCCGAAGGGGGTGCCCTCGGCGAGGTCGCCGTGCTTGCGGCTGAGCTCGATGTCGTCCAGGACGCTCACGAGCGAGCCGAGCACACGCCCCGCCGCGGCCTCGGTGGCCGCCGCGGCACTGGCCTCGATGCGCCGACGGGAGTTGACGTACTCCGCCTGGGAGCGCTTGAGCTCCTCCTCGAGCTCCGCGACGCGGTGCTCGAGCCCGGCGACGCGGTCGTCACGACCGGCGGCGTCCGCGGCGTAGAGCTTCGCGGCCTCGGCGTCGATGGGGTCGACACCCTCGGTCGCTCCCTGCCCCGCGGGGCCCGACGGCCGGACGCTGCCGTCCGTCGGGTCCACGCGGCGCTTGTCGGAGAACGAGAACCGCGAGGTGTCCGGGGTTCCCTCGGGGCCCTGGGGGTCCTGTCGGGGGTCCGGGGTGCTCGGGTCCGGGCTCACTTCTTCTCCTCGTCGTCGTCCACGATCTCGGCGTCCACGACGTCGTCGTCATCCGACGAGGTCGAGGAGGCGGGCTGCTCGCCGGCGGCACCCTCGGTGCCCTCGGCGGCGTCGGCCTGCGAGTAGATCGCGGTGCCGACGGTCTGCAGCGCCTCGTTCAGGGCGTCGCGCTTGGACTCGAGCTCGTCCTTGGGGGCGTCCTCCTTGGCGAGGGACTCCTTGGCGGCCTTGATCGCGTCCTCGGCGCCGGTGCGGTCGCCGTCCGAGATCTTCTCGGCGTTGTCCTTGAGCAGCTTCTCGCCCTGGTAGACGAGCTGCTCGAGGGTGTTGCGGGCATCGGCCAGGTCGCGGCGCTCCTGGTCCTCGGCCGCGTGGGCCTCGGCGTCCTTGACCATGCGGTCGATGTCCTCCTTGGAGAGGGCGGAGCCGCCGGTGATCTGGATGGACTGCTCGTTGCCGGTGCCGCGGTCCTTCGCGCTCACGTGGACGATGCCGTTGGAGTCGATGTCGAAGGTGACCTCGATCTGCGGGACGCCACGGGGCGCCGGGGCGATCCCGGACAGCTCGAAGGTGCCGAGCAGCTTGTTGTCGCGGGTGAACTGACGCTCGCCCTGGAACACCTGGATCGCGACGGAGGGCTGGTTGTCCTCGGCGGTGGAGAACACCTCGGAGGTCTTGGTGGGGATGGCCGCGTTGCGCTCGATGAGCTTGGTCATCACCCCGCCCTTGGTCTCGATGCCCAGGCTCAGCGGCGTGACGTCCATGAGCAGGACATCCTTGCGCTCACCCTTGATGACGGCGGCCTGCAGGGCCGCACCGATCGCGACGACCTCATCGGGGTTGACGCCCTTGTTGGGCTCCTTGCCGGTGAGCTCCTTGACGACCTCGGAGACGGCGGGCATACGGGTCGAGCCGCCGACGAGGACCACGTGGTCGATGTCGGAGACCTTGACGCCGGCGTCCTTGATCACCTGGTGGAACGGCGCCTTGGTGCGCTCGAGCAGATCAGCGGTCATCTCCTCGAAGTGCGAGCGGGTCAGCTTCTCGTCGAGGTGCAGCGGGCCGTTCTCGGTCATCGAGAGGTACTGGAGGGAGATGTTCGTGGACGTGGTCGACGACAGCTCCTTCTTGGCCTGCTCGGCGGCCTCCTTGAGGCGCTGCAGGGCGATGCGGTCCTTGGAGAGGTCCACGCCGTCCTTGTTCTTGACCTGCTGGACGAGCCAGTCGACGATCTTCTGGTCCCAGTCGTCGCCGCCGAGGCGGTTGTCGCCGGCGGTCGCCTCGACCTGGATGGTCGAGCCGTCCTCGTCCTTGGAGACCTCCAGGAGCGAGACGTCGAACGTGCCGCCGCCGAGGTCGAAGACGAGGATCTGCTCGTCGTTCTTGCCCTTCTCGAGGCCGTACGCGAGCGCGGCCGCGGTGGGCTCGTTGATGATGCGCAGGACGTTGAGGCCTGCGACCTGCCCGGCGTCCTTGGTGGCCTGGCGCTCGGAGTCCGAGAAGTAGGCCGGGACCGTGATCACGGCGTCCGTGACGGTCTCACCGAGGTAGGACTCGGCGTCGCGCTTGAGCTTGCCCAGGATGCGGGCGGAGATCTCCTGCGGCGTGTACGTCTTGTCGTCGATCTTCGTGGTCCAGTCGGTGCCCATGTGGCGCTTGACGGATGAGACGGTGCGGTCGACGTTGGTGACGGCCTGGCGCTTGGCGACCTCGCCGACGAGGACCTCGCCCTGCTTGGAGAAGGCGACGACGGACGGGGTGGTGCGCAGACCCTCCGCGTTGGCGATCACGGTGGGCTGACCGCCCTCGAGGACCGCGACGCAGGAATTGGTGGTGCCGAGGTCGATGCCGACGACACGGGACATGGGTGCCTGCCTTTCATACGGCCGATCGGCCGCGATAGCGAGTGAAGCTCTACGGCTCAAGTACAGGAGCCCGGGTTGACCGTGTCAAACCTCGACGCACTGAACTTGAGTACACCAGGCTCAACCATGGGGGTGGGTGGTTCATTCCTCGCGCTCTCGCGCTGTGTCGGGAGTCACAGCTGTAGGTTCTCGCCCAACTTGGCCAGTTCTCACTTACTTGGCCAGTGCGTGTCAGATTTCTCCCCGACCTGTCAGACGGGCACGATGGACGTGTGGGCGGACGCGAGGTGTTCCTCCGGTACTGCACCGTCGCCGGCGACGAGGTCGCGACGACGTGGGAGCAAGCACGTGCCGATCTGATCGTCGAGGGACTACCCGTGCGAGTGCCGCCGACCTACCGGGGCCAACGCAGCTACCCAGGATTGTTCTGGGCCGCGACCAATGATCGAACTCTGGTCTACGAGAGCTTGCTCGAGCTGGATCGACTGTGGTTGGCGGACTTCGATCCGGCAGTGACCAGAATCTGTACCCAGCCGTTCCAAGTCACCGGCCTCGACGGTACGGACGCACGTTCGCACGTGCCCGATGTGCTGCTGATCGATGACGACGGCACGGCGACCGTCGTCGACGTGAAGCCCGCTGCGCTCGTCGAGAAGACACGGGTTCGTGCCCAGTTCGAATGGACGCGTCGGCTCTGTCGCGACAAGGGCTGGCGTTACGAGGTCTTCACCGGCAGCGACCCCATCCTGCTGCGCAACATCAAGCTCCTTGCCCTCGGCCGCCGGCCCGGACGACTGCCCGACGAGTACCTACCAGAAGTACGGGCAAGATTGGACGGGCCCGAAACCACGTTGGGCAATATCCTTGCCCGCAGGCCCGTGACTGGAGATGAAAGTCTGTGGCACGCGGCAGTCTTCGCGCTCGCCTGGTCCGGTGAGGTCACGATCGACCTCCGCCATCCCGTGAACGCCGAGACGATCCTCCAACGCACCGCCGAGGTGATGGCGTGAGCGCGGAGACCCTGGGCACATCGGTGGGGGCGCGGCTCTGGTACGAGGGCGCAGCCTGGACAGTCGTCCAACTCGATGGGTCCGCAGTTCTGTTGCGGTCGGCCGACCGGTTCATGCGCGTCCACGCGCCCGCTCTGGTGGGCGTTGCCCGGGCACTGGACGATCCCATGCAGGAGGAGGGACCGCATGCCGAGCTTGATGCGGTCATCCTCGCCGGGCTAACCAGGGCTCAACGATCTTGCATCGAGGCCGAAGCCGAGGGGACTGATGCACGATCAGGTGTCACATGATCGTGCATCAGTCCCTGCATCCGCCGCCACCACCCCGGCGCCCACCGCGCCACCCCCTAACTCCTCCCCGCACCCCGGCGGCTCTCCGGCGGGCCAAAGCACCGCGTCCCCCGCAGCGTCACCTGATCGCTGGAAATAGCATCGCGAGTCAGTCCAGTCGTAGAGGATGGCGTCCATGAAAGCTTTCGACGCGAACCTGCTGGAGCTCCTACGGAAGAGCAACCAGCTCATGGTGCCCATCTACCAGCGGGTGTACTCGTGGGAGCGGGCCGAGTGCCAGCGCCTCTGGGACGACATCCTGTACGCCGGCAAGACCGAGAGCCTGCCTGCCCACTTCACCGGGTCCATCGTCTATGTCGAGCGGGGCCAAGGCACTCTCACGTCGGCTGAGCCTGACCTGATCATTGATGGCCAGCAGCGCGTCACCACGGTCATCTTGCTCCTCGCCGCACTGGCCGCGCACCTCGAGGAGCTTCCCGAAGACCAGCGAGAGCCGGTCGAGGGGTTCTCCCCTCGCAAGATCCGGAACCGCTACCTCTCCAACCCGGATGAAGACGGCGATCAGTTCTACAAGCTGATCCTGTCCAAGGCCGACAAGCCCGCACTGCAGGCCGTCATCGGCTCCGCTCCCCTATCCCAGGTCGAGGGGTCTCGCGTGCGCGTGAACTTCGAGTTCTTCCGCGCGAAGCTGTCCGATCCCGGCGTTGACCTGGTTGCGGTCTGCCTAGGGTTGAAGAAGCTCGTTGTCGTCGATGTACGCCTCACCCGCGGCAGCGACAACCCCCAGCTCGTCTTCGAAACTATGAACTCCACGGGAAAGAAGCTGTCTCAGGCAGACCTCATCCGAAACTTCGTGCTCATGGACCTCGAACCTAAGCAGCAGTCCGAGTTGTACGACCACTACTGGTTCCCGATGGAGCAGATCTTCGCTGGCCCCTACGAGGACCGTTTCGATGAGTTCGTGCGACACTACCTCACACTCAAGACCGGCATCATTCGCAAGGTCGGGGACATCTACGAGGCGTTTAAGGAGTACGCAACCGCTGCCGATCAGCACGGCCAGGGGCGTCGCCTGCTCGTCGAGGACCTCCACCTTCACTCGACGTGGTTCGCCGCGATGGCACTCGAGCGCGAACACCGTCCGCGCCTGGCCCGCGCCTTCCATGACATCGAGCAGCTTCGAGCAACCGTCGTCTACCCGTTCCTGCTCCGCCTCTACCGCGACATGCACATTGGCGTGATCAGCGAGGACGACTTCCTCGAGGTCCTCCACATCACCACGTCGTACCTGTTCCGACGCGCGGCTTGCCAGGTTCCGACGAACACTCTGAACAGCACGTTCGCGGCCATGGGCGGCGCCATCGACCCTAATGACTACGTCCGCAGCATCGCCGCCCGATACCTGACTCTGGGAGGGAGCACCCGCTTCCCGCGCGATGCAGAATTCCGCGAGGCGCTGCGCGGCAACGACTTCTACCATTTCAAGCGCGCCCGGTACTTCTTCCGGAAGATTGAGAATGAAGGCCGTAAAGAACCGGTCTCCACCGCCGAGTACAGCATCGAGCACATTATGCCGCAGAACGAGCGGCTACACACCGAATGGCAGAAGGCGCTCGGAGAGAACTGGAAGGGAATTCATCAAAAATACCTCCACACACTTGGCAACCTCACACTGACCGGCTACAACTCAGAGTACTCCGACAAGCCATTCGCACAGAAACGCGACATGGAGGGAGGGTTCAAGCACAGCCCCCTACGGCTCAACGAGGGGCTCGGACAACTCGAGACGTGGAACGAAGAGTCCATCCGTGAACGATCCGAACGACTCGCCAAGCGCGCACTCGCCCTGTGGCCCCTCCCCGACCTCGACGACAACACACTCGCCACCTACCGCCAGCGCTTCCGGGACAGAACAGGATTCGACTGGACCCTCGTCCACAGCATCCTGGAGCAGCTTCCCGCTGGCCGTTGGAGTGGCTACTCGGACCTCGCCGAAGCCGCGGGCACCTCGGCCCAGCCACTCGCGGGCCACATCTCCCAGTGCCGACTGTGCACAAATCCCTACCGCATCCTGACGGCTGACGGCCGCGTCGCAAAGAAGTTCCGGTGGAGCGACCCTGACGACCACCGCGACCCCCGCGAGCTCCTCGAAGCCGAAGGCATACAGTTCGCAGGCAGGATCGCCGACCCCGAACAGAGACTCGACGCCGAGGACCTCCTCGCCCTGGTGCGCGAATAGCCGCCACCCGCCGCCTCCCACCCCGCGGGACTGGGAAGATACGCCCATGAGTCAAAAACCTCTCGTGCTGCCCGACGTCCGCTCCAGAGCAGGGGCGTT
>NZ_JBQSXW010000022.1:0-41706 GCF_052378625.1 Brachybacterium sp. AOP25-B2-12
ACGAGAGAACGGATCGCGAGCGAGCACGCGTGGGGGGCGTGCGAGCGCACGCCGGGAGAACGCGAGCACGGACTCCCTTGACATCCGATCCCTCATCTATCGATACTCGATAGATGTTCTCGCGATCGCCTCAGCCACCCCTCCCCCTCGTCGTCGTCACCCAGGCGGCGTTGGGCCTGATGCTCCTCGTCGGCATCGCCACGATCGCGCTCCTGCCCGCGGCCTCGGCCGGGGCGGCCGTCGACCTCCCGGAGTTCGCGGGACTGCGCCTGCCCCTGCTCGCCCTGGCGATCGCCTTCACGGCCCTCGGTGTCATCGCGCTGGCGATGATCGTGGTGCTCATCCACCGCATCCACCGCGGCACGATCCTGACGCGCTCGTCGCTGCGCCGGGTGGACATCCTCATCGCGGCGTCGATCGGTGGCGTGGCCCTCGTGCTCGCGGCCTATGTCGTGATCAGCAACGGCCAGTCCGGTTTCCCGCTGCTCGTGATCGCACAGGCGCTGACCTGCCTCGGCCTGACCGCGGTCGCCTGCATCACCCTCGTGCTCAGGTCCCTGCTGCGCACCGCGATCTCGATCCGCACCGAGCTGGACGAGGTCATCTGATGACGATCCGGATCTCGATCGACGAACAGCTGGCCGCACGCGGCCTGAGCGTCGGCGAGTTCGCGGCCGCGGTCGGGATCACCCCGGCCAACGTCGCCGTCCTCAAGAACGGCCGCGCCAAGGCCGTCCGCTTCACGACGCTCGACGCGATCTGCCGGGTCCTCGAATGCCAGCCGGGAGACATCCTCCATCGCGACGGGTGAGCGCGCTCGACGCCCCCTGTCGGCACTGGGAGCGCAGATCGAGCCCCGGTCAACGCCCTCGCGTCGCCCTCCCCGCCTCCGCCCTCGTGGACGACCGCGGTCAGCGCTCCGCGCCGACCTCCCCCAGCAGCGCCTTCGCGTACGAGGCGTGCACGGACTCGTCGTCCGAGGGGTGGTAGATCCCGGCGCGGACATCGCGGGACAGGCGCTCCAGCTCGCTGCCGCGGAAGTAGTGGGCACCCCCGCTGGCGCGGAGCACCTGGTCCACCGCCGACAGCGCCGCCTCGGTGGCACGGGACTTCACGCCGGAGAACTGCAGGAACCAGCGGGCGCCGTGGTCGGTCGCCCCAGGGTCTGCCGGATCAGCGCCCACGGCATCGAGGTCCGCCGCGAGGCGTTCGATCTGCAGGACGCTGCCGTCCAGGCCGATGGCCGCATCGGCCAGGCGGCGACGGATGTCCGGGTCGTCCGCGTGGACGATCCCGCGGGTGGCCGAACGCCGGGTCGTCGCGATCTCGGCCCCCACCTCGACGGCGCGCTCGGCGACCCCGGTGTAGACCGCGGCGAGCAGGATCTCGAAGGTGCCGAACACCCCGAACAGGAACGGATCCGGGTTCGGCCCCACGGGCGTGGTGGTGATGACGTCCTCAGCGAGGAGCGGCGCGGCGTGCAGGCGCGTGGTCGAGGACTGCGAGGCACGCATCCCGTGGGTGTCCCAGTCCCCCAGCACCTCCACCGCCTCGCTGCGGCCGATCGCCCCGAAGACCAGGCGGTCCTCGGAGCCGTCGGGCCCCGCCTCGCGACCATGGGTGACCAGAGCCGTCCATGCCGGGGACAGCGAGGTGAAGATCTTGGTGCCCGTCAGCTCCCAGCCCCCGTCGACGGCGACGGCGGTCGTGGCGGCGTCGAACAGCATCGCCTCGTTGCCGACCTCGGAGATCCCGAAGGCGAACAGCTCGCCGCGACCCGCGCGCTCGAGGATCCGGCGCGCCCGTTGGTTGCCGCGCCGCACCGCCACGAGCGCCGCCCCGGTCACCACCAGGTGCATGTTGATGCCGAGCGCCGTGGCCGGTGCGGCGGATGCCAGACGACGCTGCAGGCGCGTGGCGTCCAGCAGGCTCGCGCCCAGGCCTCCCAGGGTTTCGGGCACCAGGAGGCGCAGGTACCCTCGGTCACGCAGGTCCGCGAGGTCCTCGTCGAAGAAGCTGTTGGTCCGGTCGTGCTCGGCCGCCCGCTCCCGGAGCACCGGGAGGAGCTCGTCGGGGAGGAGTCGTCGGGTCAGGTCTGCGGTGTCGGCGTCGGTCATGGCGACCACGCTAGCCCCGCGCGCAGGACGAGTCCCGGGAGGGATGGTCGCCCTGGACACGGCCCCGACGGCCACCGTCGGCCCCGGCGTTCCTGCGCGGACCCGCATCACCCCCTGATAGTCTTGACGTCAAGATAACTGCCCGGTCCGTCGCCACGGACCAGAAGGAGCCATCGAGCATGTCGCGCATCATCTACACCCACACCGACGAGGCGCCGATGCTGGCGACCGTGTCGTTCCTGCCCGTCCTGCGGGCCTTCTCCTCGACCGCCGGGATCGACGTCGAGACCCGCGACATCTCTCTGGCCGGCCGCATCGTCGCGGCCTTCTCCGACCTCCTGCCCGCCGATCAGCGCGAGGCCGACGCCCTCGCCGAGCTCGGCGCCCTGGCCCGCACGCCTGAGGCCAACATCATCAAGCTCCCCAACATCTCGGCCTCCGTGCCGCAGCTCAAGGCCGCGATCGCCGAGCTGCAGGCCCAGGGCGTCTCCCTCCCGGACTACCCCGACAGCCCCACCACCGACGAGGAGCACGACGTGCGCGCCCGCTACGACGCGGTCAAGGGCTCTGCCGTCAACCCCGTCCTGCGCGAGGGCAACTCCGACCGCCGCGCCCCGAAGGCGGTCAAGAACTTCGCCCGCAAGCATCCGCACCGCATGGGCGCCTGGTCCGCGGACTCCAAGACCTCCGTGGCGACCATGGGCGCCGACGACTTCCGCAGCCACGAGCAGTCGGTCGTGCTCGACGAGGACGACACCCTCTCGATCGTCGAAGTGCTGGCCGATGGCTCCGAGACGGTCCTCAAGCAGGCGATCCCGGTGCTGGCCGGCGAGGTCGTCGACTCGACCACCATCTCCGCGGACGCCCTGGACGCCTTCCTGCGGGCACAGATCGCCGCCGCGAAGGAGCAGGGAGTCCTGTTCTCCGTGCACCTGAAGGCCACGATGATGAAGGTCTCGGACCCGATCATCTTCGGCCACGCCGTCCGCGCCTTCTTCCCCGAGGTCTTCGCGACCTACGGCGAGCAGCTCGCCGCCGCGGGCCTGTCCCCCGACAACGGCCTGGGCGGGATCCTCGCGGGCCTCGACGCCCTCGACACGGAGACCGCCGCCGGGGTGCGCGCCGCGATCGACCGGGCCATCGCCGAGGGCCCCGAGCTCGCCATGGTCAACTCCGACAAGGGCATCACCGGGCTGCACGTGCCCAGCGACGTCATCATCGACGCCTCGATGCCCGCGATGATCCGCACCTCGGGCCACATGTGGGGCCCCGACGGCTCCGAGCAGGACACCCTCGCGGTCATCCCCGACTCCTCCTACGCGGGCGTCTACGCCACCGTCATCGAGGACTGCAAGGCCCACGGCGCCTTCGACCCGACGACGATGGGCACCGTCCCCAACGTCGGCCTCATGGCCCAGAAGGCCGAGGAGTACGGCAGCCACGACAAGACCTTCGAGATCGCCGCGCCGGGCCGGGTCGAGGTCCGCTCCTCCGGCGGGGTCGTCCTCATGAGCCACGAGGTCGCCGCGGGCGACATCTTCCGCGCCTGCCAGACCAAGGACGCCCCGATCCGTGACTGGGTCAAGCTCGCCGTCCAGCGCGCGCGCCTGTCCGCGACGCCGGCGGTGTTCTGGCTCGACGAGAGCCGCGCGCATGACCGCAACCTCATCGCCAAGGTCGAGGCCTACCTCGCCGAGGAGGACACCGACGGGCTCGACCTGCGGATCCTGGCGCCGGCCGAGGCGACCGCCTTCACCCTGGAGCGCGTGCGCCGCGGCGAGGACACCATCTCGGTGACCGGCAACGTGCTGCGCGACTACCTCACCGACCTGTTCCCGATCATGGAGCTGGGCACGAGCGCCAAGATGCTCTCGGTGGTCCCGCTCATGAACGGCGGCGGCCTGTTCGAGACCGGGGCCGGCGGCTCCGCGCCCAAGCACGTCCAGCAGCTCGTCGAGGAGGACTACCTGCGGTGGGACTCCCTCGGGGAGTTCCTCGCGCTCGCGGAGTCCCTGCGCCACCTCTCGCGCACGACCGACAACGCCCGCGCCACCGTCCTGGCCGACGCCCTGGATCGCGCGACCGAGACCCTGCTCAGCGAGGGCCGCTCGCCCCAGCGCAAGCTCGGCACGATCGACAACCGCGGCAGCCACTTCTACCTGGCCCTGTACTGGGCCCAGGAGCTGGCCCGCCAGAGCGAGGACGCGCAGCTCGCGGAGGCCTTCGGGCCCCTCGCGCAGGAGCTCACCGACGCCGAGGACGCGGTCTCCGCCGAGCTCCTCTCCGTCCAGGGCAAGCCCGCCGACATCGGCGGCTACTACCGTCCGGACCTCGCCAAGGCCGCCGCCGTCATGCGCCCCTCGGCGACCTTCAACCGGATCATCGACGCGATCGGCTCGGCGGTCTGAGCCTGCCGATGGCCTCCGCGACCTCCTCGGTCGATGCGCCCGCCGATGGCGTCAGGATCCTCTACGACGTCACGGCGGGCGAGCACCCCGACCGCATCCCCGTCGTGCTGCTGCACGGCTCGGTGCTCTCGCGCGCCATCTGGCGCGGGCTCGGCTACCTCGCGCCGCTCGCCGCGGAGCGTCCCGTGGTGCGGATCGACCTGCGGGGCCACGGTCGTTCGGGGGCGCCCCACGAGGCCGCCGCGTACACCCAGGAGAAGCTCGCCGCCGACGTCATGACGGTCCTCGCCGACGCCGGCATCGACCGTGCCGCCGTCCTCGGGTACTCGCTCGGGGCGCGGGTGGCGCTCACGCTGGCCCTGACGCACCCCGGACGGATCACGGGGATCGTCGCCCTCGGGGGCTCGGCGTCCGTGCAGGACGGGGCGGTCGAGCAGGTGTTCTTCCCCGGCGCCCTGGACGCCCTGCGCACCGAGGGCATGGAGGGCTTCTGCACCGGGCAGGGGCTGGGCCCGGACGTCACCCGTCGGCGCGACGTGGCCACGCGCCAGGCCTTCCTCGCGGCGGACCCGGCGGCGATGCTCGCGCTGTTCACCGCCACCGGCGCGACGCCGGGCATCGCCGACGAGGCGCTGCGCGCGTGCGAGGTCCCGGCGCTGTGGATGACCGGCGACCGGGATGTGCCGCGCTTCGAGGAGTCCCGTCGCGCCGCCGGGCTCATGCCTCGCGGGAGGTTCGTCCCTCTGCCGGGACGGTCGCACGGCGGCACCCTGCATCCGGCCGACGAGGTCCTCGCCGCCGTGCTCCCGTTCCTCCGCGAGCTCGACGCCGGCTGACCCGGCGGCCGCGGTTCAGAGGATCTGCCGCACGAGGGCCACGACCGCGACGACGACGATCACACCGCGCAGCACGCCCTCGGGCAGGCGTTTGGCCACGTGGGAACCCGCGTAGCCGCCCAGCAGGGAGCCCATCGCGATGGCGGCCGCGGCCGCCCACACGATCTCGGCGTCGAGCACCACGTGCGCCACGAGGTAGACGCCCGCGGCGGTGAGGTTCACGAGCAGGCTCAGCAGGTTCTTCGTCGCGTTGACGCTGCGCAGGGGGCGTCCCGTGAACACCCCGAGGACGCCGAGGTAGAGGATCCCCTGGGCCGCCGTGAAGTAGCCCCCGTACAGGGAGGACGCCCCCATCGACGCGAGGAACGCGGGAGAGCGGTAGACCCCGGCGTCGGCGGGCGATGGCCGGAGGGCATCGGCTCCGGGAGCATGCGCGGGGACGGCGGAGGCGTCGGCCGCCGCGTCCTCGTCGCGTCGCGTCGCCCCGTCGCCCCGCTCCCGGCGACGGGCGAGCGCGGAGGCGATGCGCGGCTGGAAGATCACGAGGCCCAGGGCCACGACGATGAGCACCGGCACCACGACCTCGAGGGCGCCGGGCGGCGAGATCAGCAGCAGGCACGAGCCGATCGCGGCGCACACGAGCACCGTCGCCACGAGCGGACCCAGTCGGTTGCTGCGCTCGGCGGCGATCTCCCGCCGGAACCCGATCACCGAGCCGATCGTCGAGAACACCATGCCGAGCGTGTTGGTGCGCACGGCCGTGCCGGGCGCGACGCCGAGGGCGAGCAGCACCGGCAGGGTGAGCAGCGAGCCGGAGCCGACGGCGGCGTTGATCGTCCCGGCCAGCACCCCCATCGCGAACAGGACGGCCAGGCTCAGGGTGCTCACGCAGGGACTCCGGGATCGACGAGGGACGGACGGGATGCCGTCGAGACGCTACTCGGTGCCGGACAGGAGATCGGACAGCACCACTGCCTGGGAGTGCTGGGGCTCCTTGGAGGCGACGAGCAGGACGACAGTATGCGCACCGTCGACCCGGATGCGATCGCGCAGCGCACCGAGCGCCGACCCCTGGGCGAGCTCGGCGCGATAGCGCTCGTCGAAGGTCGCCTCGGAGACCTCGCCCCCGTGGTACGCGCGCCGCAGCTCCGTGCTCGGGGCGATGTCCCGGTCCCAGAGAGCACCCGCGAGGCGCGCCTTGGCGACGCCCCGCGGCCACAGCCGGTCGATGAGGACCCACAGCTCCCCGGGGACCGGCTCGCGGTCCAGGACGTCGTAGACGCGCTCGACGCGGACCGTCGTCCCGGGCGCGTCAGCTGGATCGTTCGAGGTCACGGCGGCTCTCCTCCTGCTCGCGGGAGCGAGGCCCGGTCAGCCGCGCAGCGCCGCGACGGCGGCGTCGTAGTCGGGCTCGTCGGCGATCTCGGGGACGAGCTGGGAGTGCAGCACCTTCCCGTTCTCGTCGCGCACGACGACGCTGCGCGCCAGGAGGCCCTGGAGCGGTCCGTCGATCATGGTCACGCCGAAGTCCTCGCCGAAGCTCGAGCGGAATGCGGAGGCGGTGACGACGTGGTCGATGCCCTCCGCGCCGCAGAAGCGGGCCTGCGCGAAGGGGAGGTCCTTCGAGACGCACACGACGACGGTGTTCTCGAGTCCGGCGGCGAGCGCGTTGAAGTGCCGGACGCTCAGGGCGCAGGTGCCGGTGTCGATCGACGGGAAGATGTTCAGCACGATCCGCTTGCCGGTGAAATCCTCGGTGCGGACGGGAGAGAGGTCGGCGCCGACGAGGTCGAAGGGCGGGACGACGGATCCCTCGGAGGGGAGGTCGCCGACGGTGTGGACGGGGGTGCCGCGGACGGCAGTGGTGGACATGTCCCCATCCTGCGACCGTCGGCGGGGCGGCACAAGTCGGTCCCGCCCGAGCGCGTCGGCGTCCGTCCCGGCCGCGCTCAGTCCTCCGTCATCGTCGCCCTCAGCCGCGCGAGCTGCTCGTCGACGTCGAAGTCCGCGGCCGGCCACTGGGGGTCGATCGAGCGCAGCGCCTCGAGCAGCCGCTCCTGGACGGCGATGCGGGCGTACCACTTGCGGTCCGCGGGGACGACGGTCCACGGCGCGGCCTCGGTGCTCGTCGCGGACAGGGCGGCCGTGGTCGCGTCCATGTAGGCCGGCCACAGCTGCCGCTCGTCGATGTCGGCGGGGTTGAACTTCCAGTGCTTGTCGGGGCGCTCGAGCCGTTCGAGCAGCCGCTTGCCCTGCTCGGCGTGCGAGATGTGCAGGAGCACCTTGACGACGACGGTGCCGCGGTCGGTGAGCTCCTGCTCGAAGGCGTTGATCGCGTCGTAGCGGCGATCGATCTCGGTGTCGTCGGCCCAGCCGTGGACCTTGTGGATGAGGACGTCCTCGTAGTGCGAGCGGTCGAACACGCCGATCATCCCCGGGGCGGGCGCATGAGGCGCGATGCGCCACAGGAAGTCGTGGCTCTTCTCCTCGTCGGTGGGTGCCTTGAAGGCGGTGATGTGGACGCCCTGGGGGTCGACGGCACCGACGACGTGCCGCATGATCCCGCCCTTGCCGGAGGTGTCCATGCCCTGGACCACCAGCAGCACGCTGCGACCGGAGCCGTTGCCGTGGTGCTGGGCGTACAGGCGCTCCTGGAGGTCGTCGAGCTCGGCGTCCGCGGCGACGAGGTGGTCCACGCCCGCCGCCTTGCCGCCCTCGAAGCCGGGGGTGCCCCGGGGGTCGAGCTCGAGGACGTCTCCCGTCCAGGTCGTGGGGATCCGGTAGCCGGTGGGGGTCTGCGGTGCGGCGCTCGCGTGCTCGTGGCTCATGGGCACACCGTACTGGCAGCCCCCGACGACCGAGCCGTCGTCGGCCATCCCGCTCGACGGGCGCGGGACGCCCCCCCGGATGTCGGAGCCGCTGTCTAGGCTCGGGGCATGACGACCTCGCTGCCCACAGACCTCCCGACCGTCGCGATCACCGGCGCCCACGTCCATCCCGTGTCCGCCGAGCCCTTCGAGGGCACGGTCGTCCTCGAGAACGGCCGCATCGCCGCCCTGGGACCGGACGCGACGGTCCCCGACGGCGCCGAGGTGATCGAGGCGCGCGGCCGCTGGGTGCTGCCCGGCTTCGTGGACGCCCACGTGCACCTGGGCGTCCACGAGGAGGGCGAGGGCTGGGCCGGCCAGGACACCAACGAGATGACCGGCCCCGTGATGGCCGCCGTCCGGGCGCTGGATGCCATCAACCCGGCCGACAAGGGCTTCGACGACGCCCTCACGGGCGGCGTCACCAGCGTCAACGTCAACCCCGGCTCCGGCAACCCCATCGGCGGCCTGGCCGTCGCGCTGCACACCCACGGCCGCGTGGTCGACGAGATGGTGCTGCGCTCCCCCTCGGGTCTGAAGGCCGCTCTCGGGGAGAACCCCAAGCGCGTCTACGGCGAGAAGAACCAGACGCCCGCGACGCGCCTGGGCGTCGCGCTGACGATCCGCACGGCGCTGGCGACGGCCCGCGACTGGGCGGCGAAGGACCCGGCCGAGCGTCCCGTGGACCTCACCTCCGAGGCGCTGGCCCGAGTGCTCTCGCGGGAGATCCCGTGGCGCCAGCACTCCCACCGCGCCGACGACATCGCCACCGCCCTGCGGATCGCCGAGGAGTTCGGCCTGGACCTGGTGCTGGACCACGGCACCGAGTCCTACCTCATCGCCGACCGCGTCGCCGAGCGCGGCGTGCCCGTCCTGTACGGGCCGCTCATCGTCTCGCGCTCGAAGGTCGAGGTCCGTGAGCGCACCCCGCGGGCACCCGGGATCCTCCACCGCGCCGGCGTCAAGGTCTCGATCATCACCGACCACCCCGTCGTCCCCATCGACTTCCTCGTGCACCAGGCCTCCCTCGCGATGAAGGAGGGCCTGCCCCACGACGAGGCGATCCGGGCCATCACCCTGAACCCCGCCGAGGTGCTGGGCCTGGCCGACCGGATCGGCTCGCTCGAGGTGGGCAAGCTCGCCGACGTCGTGCTCTGGGAGGGCGATCCGCTGGACACCCGGAACCGCGCCGAGCACGTCTGGATCGGTGGCCGCGAGGTGCTGCGCTACGACGCCGAGCAGGGCCGGGCGGTCATCGCCGAGCGCTGAGGGCGGTCGCTTCGCCCGATCCGCCCCGCTCCGCCGTGAACGTTCCCCGACCGGACAGACCTAAGTCCTGACGGACGTCATCGCGCGCCCCTAGCGTGGGACACGACAGGCCCCGTCGGGGCCCGAGCCCACGATCCGGAGGAGCACCATGACTGCGCAGCATCGCCCCGAGACCACCCCGGCCGACGGCGGCCCCGCCCCGGCACCGTGGCCCGAGGGCCCGACCCACCCGATCACCGACGAGGAGATCGGCGCGATCCACGGATGGTGGCGCGCCGCCAACTACCTGTCCGTCGGCCAGATCTACCTGCTGGACAATCCCCTGCTGCGCACCCCGCTGACCCGCGAGCACGTCAAGCCCCGACTGCTGGGCCACTGGGGCACCACGCCCGGGCTGAACTTCCTGTACGCCCACATGAACCGCGCGATCCGCGAGCGCGAGCTCGACGCGCTGTACGTCACCGGCCCCGGCCACGGCGGCCCGGGCCTGGTCGCCTCGAGCTACCTCGAGGGCACCTACACCGAGACCTACCCCGCGATCACCGAGGACGCCGCCGGTCTCAAGCGCCTGTTCACCCAGTTCTCCTTCCCCGGCGGGATCCCCTCGCACGTGGCGCCGGAGACCCCGGGATCGATCCACGAGGGCGGCGAGCTCGGGTATGCGCTCTCGCACGCCTACGGGGCGATGTTCGACAACCCCGGGCAGCTCGCCTTCACGGTCGTCGGCGACGGCGAGGCCGAGACGGGCCCGCTGGCGACCTCGTGGCACTCCAACAAGTTCGTCAACCCCCTGACCGACGGCGTGGTGCTGCCGGTGCTGCACCTCAACGGCTACAAGATCGCCAACCCCACGGTGCTCGCACGGATCGGCGACGAGGAGCTCGAGGCGCTCATGCGCGGCTACGGCCACGAGCCGCTGTTCTTCACCGGCGGTTTCGACGGCGAGGAGCCCGAGTCGTACCACCGCCGTTTCGCCGAGGTGCTCGACCGGGCGCTGGACCGGATCGCCGAGATCAAGCGCGAGGCCGCCGAGGCCCACGACCGCGGCGAGGAGTACGAGCGCCCCGCCTGGCCGATGATCGTCTTCCGCACCCCCAAGGGCTGGACGGGCCCCAAGGAGATCGACGGCAAGAAGACCGAGGGGTCCTGGCGCTCGCACCAGGTGCCCCTGGCCAACGCCCGCGACACCGACCAGCACCTCGCGGACCTCGATGCGTGGCTGCGCTCGTACCGCGTCGAGGAGCTGTTCGACGACGAGGGGCGCCTGCGCGAGGAGTACGCGCGCACCGCACCGCACGGCACCAAGCGGATGTCGGCCAACCCCATCACCAACGGCGGGGCCGTGCTGAAGGACCTGCGCCTGCCGGACTTCCGCGAGTACGGCGTCGACGTCACCTCCCCCGGGTCCTCGCTGTCCGAGGCCACGCGGGTGCTGGGCACCTGGCTGCGGGACGTCGTGCGCGACAACCCCGACAACTTCCGGATCTTCGGGCCCGACGAGACGGCGTCCAACCGTCTGCAGGCGGTGTTCGAGGTCAGCGAGAAGCAGTGGAACGCCGAGTACGTGCCCGACGACGTCGACGATCACCTGGCCCGTGCGGGCAAGGTCATGGAGATGCTGAGCGAGCACCAGTGCCAGGGCTGGCTCGAGGGCTACCTGCTCACAGGGCGCCACGGACTCATGAATTCCTACGAGGCGTTCATCCACATCATCGACTCGATGGTCAACCAGCACGCCAAGTGGCTCAAGGTCACCAACGAGATCGAGTGGCGCCGCCCCATCTCCTCCCTGAACTACCTCCTGAGCTCGCACGTCTGGCGCCAGGACCACAACGGCTTCTCGCACCAGGACCCGGGCTTCATCGACCACATGGTCAACAAGAAGGCCGAGATCGTGCGGGTGTACCTGCCGCCGGACACCAACACCCTGCTGTCGACGTACGACCACTGCCTGCGCTCGCGCCAGTACGTCAACGTCGTCGTCGCCGGGAAGCAGCCCAACCCCAACTGGCTGTCGATGGAGGACGCGATCACGCACTGCACGCGCGGCCTGGGCATCTGGGAGTGGGCGGGCACCGAGGTCGAGGGTTCAGAGCCGGACGTCGTGCTCGCCTGCGCGGGCGACATCCCGACGATCGAGACCCTCGCGGCCGCCAAGATCCTCCGCGAGGAGATCCCGGACCTGCGGGTGCGCGTGGTCAACGTCGTGGACCTGATGCGGCTCCAGGACGCCACGGAGCACCCCCACGGGCTCACGCAGAAGGACTTCGACGGGATCTTCGGCCAGGAGCTGCCGGTGATCTTCGCGTACCACGGCTACCCGTGGCTCATCCATCGTCTGGCCTACCGTCACGACCGCAGCAACCGCATCCATGCCCGCGGCTACAAGGAGGAGGGCACGACCACCACGCCCTTCGACATGCTCATGCGCAACGACATGGACCGCTTCCACCTGGTCATGGACGTCATCGACCGGGTCGAGGGCCTGTCCACGCGCTATGCGGGGCTGCGCCAGCGGATGGCCGACGAGCGCATCGAGGCCCGGGCGTACGCCTACGCCCACGGCGCCGACGTGCCGGAGATCGCCGCGTGGCAGTGGGACGACAACGCCGATCACGCCGACGAGGCCGTCGCGACGGTCGCCACCGGCGGTGACAACGCCTGACCCGTCCCGGACGGCTCCCCGCCGTCCACATCGGACCGCCGCTCCCCGTCCCCGGGGGTCGGCGGTCCGTCGTTCAGGCGTCGACCCGGGTCCGGGTCAGCAGCCAGCGCCCGATCACGACCGCCCCGGTGAGGAGCAGCACGACCGACACGGCGACGTTCAGGCCGATGCCCACGCCGTCCAGGAGTCGCCCGCCCACGAGGGTGGCCACCGCGATCGCGAGGTTGAACATGGCGCTGTTCAGGGCGGTCCCGGACTCCTCGAAGCGACCCGAATGCCGTGTCACGAAGCTCTGGATCGAGACGGAGGCACCGCCGGTGAAGAACCCCCAGGCCGCCATCGCGACCGCCCCGCCGATCACGCCGTGCGCGAGGCCGACCAGCGCGAGCAGGGCCAGCGCCATACCCGCCGCGATGACGAGGATCGCGTGCGCGGGCTCGCGGCGGATCACGGGGGCGACCGCGAAGTTCCCGGCGAGCCCGGCGATCCCGAAGACCAGCAGCATCAGCGCGACCTGACCCGCCCCGACCCCCACCTGCGACTGCAGCAGCGGGCTGACGTATCCATAGGTGATGAACTGCCCCGAGATGACCAGTGCGGTCAGGGTCACCGCGTAGGAGACACCGGGCGTGCGGATCGCCTGGGCGAGATCCGACCAGCGGGTGGGCTCGACGGCGCGCACGGGGCGCACGAGCACCTGGACGAGCACGAGCACGGCCAGGGCGACCGCCCCCAGCACGAGGAACGCCTCCCGCCAGCCCAGGTGCGCCCCGATCCACGACCCCAGCGGGACACCGACGACGAGGGCGCCGCCGGTGCCCGCGAAGGCGACCGTGAGCGCCTGCGCGGCCCGCTCGGGCCCGACCTGGCGCACGGCGACGACCGGCAGGGTGGCCCAGTACAGCCCGATCGCGATGCCCGCGAAGACCCGCGAGCCGAGCACGGCGAGGATCCCGGGGCCCAGGACGGTCCCCAGGCACGACAGGACCACGCAGGCCAGCGCGAGCACCAGCACCAGGCGCCGGTTCAATCCGCGGGTCACCACCGGGGTGACCAGGGCGACCGCGGCCGCGAGG
This sequence comes from Brachybacterium sp. AOP25-B2-12, assembly GCF_052378625.1. Classification (NCBI taxonomy): domain Bacteria; kingdom Bacillati; phylum Actinomycetota; class Actinomycetes; order Micrococcales; family Dermabacteraceae; genus Brachybacterium; species Brachybacterium sp. AOP25-B2-12. Next base: position 13,239 of record NZ_JBQSXW010000022.1, read on the forward strand.
ATGCCGGGGAGGGTCACGGCCAGGCCCGCCACGCCGTCGCTGACGCCGAGGTCCGTGGACATGAGGGTGAGGACGCCGATGGGCAGCTCCTCGATGGTCACGAGGATGAAGATCCCCAGGCCCAGCGAGGCCACGGCGGCCCAGGCGCGGGCCGATCCCGTGGGCGGCGCGGTCGGCTCGGGACCTCCGGCGGCAGGTGAGGCGGTGGCGGACATGGGTCTCCTCCCGGTTCGCGTGGACAGCGGCGAGGCCGCTCTGCGTCCCGCGCTCACGGACGTCCGCGCGACACCCCGGTGTCCAGCTGAGGAACGGGGCCTCCCGTCGCGGGCGCCGGCCTGACCGGGCCGGCTCAGGCTATCCAGCGAGCACGGCGGCGCGCACGCTCCGGGTGGGAGGGCTCACCCGGGACGATGTCCGCGCCGGGGCACGGAGGTCGCCGCTCCCCGCTCGCACGTATCGTGGGCGGTGCCGGGTCGAGGCCCGGTCGGCGGGGCTCGCCGAGGGCGGCCTCCGCGTTCCGGCGCCGGCAACGTCACCCGTCACCCGTCACCCGTCACCCGTCACCCGTCACCCGTCACCCGTCACCCGCGACGTTCCCGTCGACATGCCCACCACGCACCGCACCGAAAGCAGGAGGACCACGATGATCCGACGCATCGTCCGCGTCCGAGGACGCGTCCAGGGGGTCGGGTTCCGCATCTCGACCTCGGCGCGTGCCGCCGAGCTCGGCGTGCACGGCACCGTGCGCAACCTTCCTCGACGGCACCGTCGAGGCCGTCGTCGAGGGCGAGCCCGAGCACGTCGAGGCGATGCTCGACTGGCTCCGTGACGGCCCGCCGAGCGCGAGGGTCGAGGGCATCGATGTCCGCGAGGACGATCCCACCGGGCGCACGGGCTTCCGCGTCCTCGGCTGATTCCCCGTACCCTGTGCGGGGCGCGCCGCTCGGGCCCGATGGGGCCTCGGCTCGCGCCACGGCGACCGCTCCTGCAGCACCGGCACCGGCACAGGTCATCCCGCGCCGGACCGACCTCTCCGACGCCTCGGCGTCCGACCCCGAAGGATCTCCCCCATGGCCGGTGGCCTCGCAGCACTTCTCGACGACGTCGCGGTCCTGGCCCGCGCCGCAGCCGCCAGCGCCGACGACATCGCCCTGGCATCCGGACGGGCGAGCATCAAGGCGGCCGGCGTCGTGGTCGACGACGCCGCGGTGACCCCGCAGTACGTGCGCGGGCTCCAGCCCGCCCGCGAGCTGCCCATCGTCTGGAAGATCGCGCTGGGATCCCTGCGCAACAAGCTCGTCATCATCCTTCCCGCGGCCCTGCTGCTCAGCCAGTTCGCCCCCTGGCTGCTCACGCCGATCCTCATGATCGGCGGCACGTTCCTCTGCTACGAGGGCGCCGAGAAGATCTGGGAGCTGATCAGCGGGCACCACCCCGAGACGTCCTCGGTCCAGCAAGGCGCCGACGCCGAGAAGCGGATCGTCTCAGGGGCGGTGCGCACCGACCTGATCCTGTCCGCGGAGATCATGGTCATCTCGCTGAACGAGGTGGCGTCCGCTCCCCTGCTGCAGCGCGCGGCGATCCTGGTGGTCGTCGGCATCGCGATGACGGCGGTGGTCTACGGCGCCGTGGCCCTGCTCGTGAAGATGGACGACGTGGGCCTGGCGATGACCCGCCGCGACTCCCCGAGCGCTCAGCGCACGGGACGACGCATCGTCGTGGCGATGCCCCACGTCATGACCGTCATCAGCTACGTCGGGATGGTCGCCATGCTGTGGGTGGGCGGGCACATCGTGCTGGTGGGCCTCGACGAGCTCGGCGCGCACTACCCCTACGCCTGGGTGCACCACCTCGAGGAGGCCGCCGCGCACGTGCCCGCCGTGGGCGGGGCGCTCGCCTGGCTCGCCGGGACCGCCTGCTCGACCGTGTTCGGGGCCCTGTGGGGCGCCGTCGTGGTGCTCGTCGTCTCCGTCCTGCCGTTCGGGAAGAAGCACGGCGCGACGGGTGCCGGCCACGATGCCGACGGCCACCGCACCGAGGCGACCGCTTCTGCGACGTCAGCCACCGCGTCCGCTCCCGGCACCATCGCCCCGTCCGGACCGCGGACAGCACCGGGAGCTGCACCGCGGGACGATCCCGAGCCCCGGCAGGGTCCTAGCGCCTGACGCCGACCGACGTCACCGGCCGACCGGCGGCGACCACGGCGTCAGGGACAGCACCTCGCGGGCGATCTCGACGATCCCGCGGCCATCGGTCATGACCTCCGTCGCTCCCGGGGCTCCTGAAAGCCGGGAAGCGGACGCCGCGCTGCGTGCCACATGGTCGGCCAGGGCGCTGCCGCGCTCACGCCGCGCGAGCGCCTCGGCCTCGAGCACGCTCACCGTGTTGGTGTAGATGAGCCGCCGGTAGCCGGCACGGCGGTCGTTCTGCCACATGGCCGCAAGGTTCTGCTCGGCGAGGTCGATGCCGTGCCGCCAGGGCTCGGGATACGCCTGATCGAGGTTGTCTCCCTCGATCACGGGCGCACCGCCGCTCAGTCGCCCTCGGCGATCTCGTCGAGGGCATCGCTCACGTGGGTCGAGCCGTCGTTGAACGCGATGATCCGGCCGCCCAGGTCGCTGCGCCCCGCGGACTCCGCGAGGACCGCCGCGACGTTGCCCCGGGAGACGGACGCCGGGTCCAAGGAGTGCACCTCGATCGCGCCGGTCGCCTCGTCGTCGGTGAGGCGGCTGGGCCGCAGGATCGTCCAGTTCAGGCCCGAGCGCTCGAGGTGGGCGTCGGCCTCCGTCTTGGCCTGGGCGTACGCGTAGAAGGAGTTGCCCTCGGGCACGCCGTGGTCGGGCCCGGCACCGAAGTAGCTGACCATCACGTAGCGGCGGGCGCCCTGGCGGGCCGCCGCGTCGATCGAGGCGATCGCCGCGTCACGGTCCACGGCCCAGGTGCGCTCCGGGTCGCCGCCGCCGGCTCCCGCGGACCAGATGACGACGTCGGTGTCCTCGAGCAGGCGGTCCCAGCCGTCCGCGCCGAGGCCCTGGATGTCGGCGACGACGGGCTGCGCGCCCGTCTCGCGGATGTCGTCGGCCTGGGCGGGGTCGCGGATCACCGCGTCCACCTCGTAGAGCCGGTCCCCGGCGATGAAGGGCAGCGCCTGCAGCGCGACCTTGCCATGTCCTCCGATGAGTGTGATCTTCATGCCCTCCACCCTCGCACGTCCCGGTCCGGAGGTCACGGCACGAAGGTCAACGGGAGGGCACGACCGGGGGCTCGGCCGACCAGGGGAAGACGATCCATTCGTCGGTGCGCCGCCAGACGAAATCGGGATCGACCGTCGAGGTCCCCTTGGCGTACAGGACCACGCTGCGGGCCTCGGCGCCCATGCCGCGCAGGAGATCCAGCACGAGGGCGAGGGTGCGCCCGGAATCGGCGACGTCGTCGACCACCAGCAGGCGGCGGCCCTGGATCGAGTCGGCGTCCAGCAGCGGTGCGAGCAGCACGGGGTCCGGCAGCGTCTCGTGGACGTCCGTGTAGAACTCGACGTTGATGGCGTCGGCGAGCTTGAGCCCGAGGGCGTAGCTGAGCGCCCCGGCCAGCAGCAGACCGCCGCGGGCCACGGCGATGATGATCTCCGGCGCGTAGTCGTCGTCGGCGATCACCTGGGCGAGCTCACGTGAGGCGCCGCCGAACCGCTGCCAGTCCAGGATCTCCTTGGTGGGCAGGTCGCGGGAATCGGCGTGGAAGGCCTGCTGGGACATGGGGGCTCCTGGGGCGCGAGGAGGGGCGGGGCGGGCTGCTCGCGGCGGTGCACGTCCGGACGGTCGCGCCCGCGGAGCGAGGGTCCGTCGATCGTAGCGTCGCACCGATCGGGGCCGGCTCGTCCGAAGGCGACGGGCCGGGCGGTCGGGATCGCTGGTGCTTCCGGCGGGCCCGCAGGACGATGGACGCGTCCGTCCATCGACCACGAGGAGAGGAGCACGGGATGCCCGAGGCATGGAGCGCGAAGCGCGAACGCCAGTACGAGCACGTCAAGGAGAGCGTCGAGGAGCAAGGCCGCTCCGAGGAGACGGCGGAGGAGATCGCCGCCCGCACGGTGAACAAGGCGCGCGCGCAGGCCGGAGAGGCCGCCGAGTCCAGCAGGCAGTCCCGCGAGGACACCCCGCCGTCGGTGCGCGGGGGCCGCCATTCGCACGAGGGCCCCCAGGGCCGCACCCGCGACCAGCTCTACGAGGACGCCCGTCGGCAGGACGTCGAGGGGCGTTCGAAGATGTCCAAGGCCGAGCTCGAGGAGGCGGTCGAGGACCGCGACTGAGGTCGCACCTTCTACCCCGGGGCCTTTCCCGGGGTCTTCGCCGGGGCCCGTGCCGCACGTCCGACAGGGGCTCGGTCCGGGTCCGGGCACCGCCTGCGGTCCGTGTGCCGACCGCGGGCGATGATCTCCGATCACTTGTGTTCATGTTGTTTCTGTTGGTAACGCGTGGGATGTCGACGGCGACTCCTCTCGTCGACACTCCCCCTCCGACGACGCGGGTGGCCATGTACGCAGAGCAGCGACATCGACAGATCCTGGACGCGATCACCGCATCCGGACGTGTGGGCGCGTCCGCCCTCGCCGATCGCTTCGACGTCACCACCGAGACCATCCGCCGCGACCTCGACCAGCTCGCGGACCGCGGCCTCCTGGTGCGCGTCCACGGCGGCGCCGTCGCTCCCCGGACCACCGTCGTCGAGCCCGACCTCGCCGCACGAACCGCCGAGAACACCGAGGCCAAGCGCCGCATCGCCGCCGCCGCCCGTGAGCTCCTGCCCGCGGATCGTGGTGCCTCGATCGCCCTCGACGCGGGGTCGACCACCGCGCAGCTCGTGCCTCACCTCTCCGGCCGCCACGGCACCGTCGTCACCCACGCGCTGTCGATCGCGCAGGCCGCGATCGGCGTCCCCGGGCTGCCGGTGCTCCTGCTGCCCGGCCGTGTGCGCCCCGAGACCGGCGCGGCCGTCGGCGCGGCCACCGTCGATGCCCTGCGGGCCCTGGCCCCCGACATCGCGTTCCTGGGCTGCAACGGCCTGGACTCCGACGCCTTCACCACCCCGGACGCCGACGAGGCCGCCGTCAAGGCCACGATCGTCGAGCGCTCCGCTCGGCGCATCGTCCTCGCGGACTCGTCGAAGGCGGGCACCCGCCACCTCGTCGCCTTCGCGCAGCTCGCGGACGTCGACGTCGTCGTCACCGACGCCGGTCTCCCCGAGGAGATCGCCACCTCCCTCATCGAGAACGGGATCGAGGTCATCCGCGCATGATCATCACGCTGACAGCCAACCCCTCGCTGGACCGCACCGTCGAGCTGGGCACACCCCTGGTCCCCGGTGGCGTCCACCGGATCGTCGCCGACACCACCCAGCTGGGCGGCAAGGGCATCAACGTCGCCTCGGGCGTCGCCGGTGCCGGTCTCGACGTCCTCGCGATCGCCCCGAGCGCACCCGAGGACGAGTTCGCCGCGCTGCTCGGCGGCTCCGGGATCCTCCACCGGCTGAGCCCCGTGCTGGGAGCCGTCCGCACCAACCTCACCGTCGTCTCTCCCCCGGACGTCACCACCAAGATCAACGAGCCCGGCGCGGGCCTGACCGCCGATGAGACCGACGCGCTGGAGGCCCTGCTCCTGGAGCACGTCGGCGACGGCGACCTCGTCATGCTCTCCGGATCGCTGGCCCCCGGCCTGCCCGTCGACGAGTACGCACGGCTCGTCCGGGCCCTGCGGCCCCGCGGGGCATGGGTGGGCGTCGACACCTCCGACGCGCCGCTGGCCGCGCTCACCGCGACCTGGTCGGACGCGGCACCGGACTTCCTCAAGCCCAACGCCGAGGAGCTCGGCCAGCTCACCGGTCTCGACGGCACGGCCCTCGAGGCCGACGCCGAGCGCGGCCGGTACGCCCCGGTCGCGCGTGCCGCCGAGGCGCTGCGTGCCCGGGGCCTGGGCAGCGTCCTGGTGACCCTCGGCGGCGCGGGCGGCCTGCTCGCGACGGCCGAGGGGACCTGGTTCAGCCCCGCCCGCACCGGGCAGGTCGTCTCGACCGTCGGCGCGGGCGACTCCGCGACCGCCGGCTACCTCATCGGCCTGGCCACCGGCGAGTCCGCTCCCGAGCGGCTCGCCCGCGCCGTCGCCTACGGCACCGCCGCCGTGGGCCTGCCCGGCACCACGATCCCCCGCCCCGATCAGGTGACGGTCCTCGCCGACGCCGTCGTCGCGCTCTGACCACCGCCACCCCCGATGCCCTCCCGGGCACGATACCGAAGGAGACGGCCATGTCCGCACCGCTCATGACCCCCGATCTCGTCCGTCTGGACGTGGACCCGCCCGGCGACAAGCTCGCCGTGATCGGCCTGATGGCCGACCTCATCGCCGCGACCGGCCGCGCCGACCGCGACGGCCTCGAGGCAGGCCTCCTCCAGCGCGAGGAGTCGTTCGCCACCGGCATGCCCGGCGGCTTCGCGATCCCGCACTGCCGCACCGAGGCCGTGCACGAGGCGGCGCTGGGCCTGCTGCGTCTGCGCGAGCCCGTGGACTTCGGCTCGGCCGATGGGCCCGCCGACCTCGTGATCGGCATCGCGGCACCCGCCGGGACCGACGACCAGCACCTGAGGCTCCTGGCCCAGCTCTCCCGGGCGCTGATCCGCCCGGAATTCCTGGCCGAGCTGCGCGCCGCGACGCGCCCCGAGCAGGTCTCGGACCTCGTCATGAGCGTCGTCGAGCCGCCCGCCGAGTCCGCGCCCGCGGCCTCCGGTGCCCCGACGGCCACCGCGCCGACGGCGAACGCGGCCGTGCTCGGCGCCTCCGCCGCGTCCTCGACGGGCGCCGCGGGCACGGATGCCGCGTCCGACCTGCCCGTCATCCTCGCGATCACCTCGTGCCCCACCGGGATCGCCCACACCTACATGGCCGCCGAGTCGCTCGAGAACGCCGCCAAGGACAAGGGCATCGAGCTGTACGTCGAGACCCAGGGCTCCGGTGGGATCACCCCGTTCACCGACGAGCAGATCGCCCGTGCCGGCGCCCTCCTGATCGCCGCCGACGTCAACATCTCCGGTCGCGACCGCTTCTCGGGCCTGCCTGTCATCGAGAAGCCCGTCAAGCGGGCCATCTCCCACGCCCCGCAGCTGCTGGACGAGGCGGTCGCCGCGGCATCGGACCCCTCCGCCGCCCGCGTCCCGAGCGCCGGGGGCTCCGGGGCGAAGAGCTCGAGCTCCTCGGCCTCCGCGCAGGCCGGGCAGAGCTGGCCGCGGCGCATCCAGGGCGCCGTCATGACCGGCGTCTCGTACATGATCCCGTTCGTCGCGGCGGGCGGTCTTCTCCTGGCCCTCGGGTTCCTGCTGGGCGGGTACGACGTCACGTTCGTGGCCGACAAGGTCGCCGTCGAGAACTCCCTGTGGAACCTGCCCGGCCACGTCGCCTACGACGGGCCGACGGGTGAGACGCTCACGCGCGGCTCGGGCCTGGCCCTCTACCTCGGCGCTCTCGCCGCCGCCGCCGGCGGGCTCGGCATGAGCTTCCTCGTCGCCGCGCTGTCGGGCTACATCGCCTTCGGCCTCGCGGGACGTCCCGGCATCGCCCCGGGCTTCATCGGCGGCGCGATCTCCGTACTCGTGGGCGCGGGCTTCATCGGCGGCCTGCTCACCGGCATCCTCGCGGGCCTCGTGGCCCTGTGGTTCACGACCCTGAAGCCGCCGCGCTGGCTCGCCGGCCTCATGCCCGTCGTGATCATCCCGCTCGTCACCTCGCTGCTGGTGGGCGGCATCATGCTGCTGTTCCTCGGACGCCCCCTCGCCGCCCTCATGACGGCGCTGCAGGACGGCCTGGGCGGCATGAGCGGGTCCTCCGCCGTGGTCCTCGGGATCGTGCTGGGCCTCATGATGTGCTTCGACCTCGGCGGTCCCGTGAACAAGGCCGCCTACCTCTTCGCCACCGCGGGCCTGTCCCAGGGCACCGAGGCGTCCTTCGAGATCATGGCGACCGTCATGGCCACCGGCATGGTCCCGCCGCTCGCGATGGCGCTGTCGACCGTCGTGCGACGCAAGCTCTACTCGCCGGTCGAGCGGGAGAACGGCACGACGGCCTGGCTGCTGGGCGCGGCCTTCATCTCCGAGGGGGCGATCCCCTTCGCCGCGGCCGATCCCTTCCGCGTCATCCCCTCGATGATGGTGGGCGGCGCCGCCACAGGTGCGCTCTGCATGGCGCTGGGCGTCGGCTCGCAGGCACCCCACGGCGGGATCTTCGTGTTCTTCGCGATCACGCCGTTCTGGGGGTACCTGCTGGCGATCGTCGTGGGCACGCTCATCGCGGCCACACTGGTCACCGTGCTGAAGTCCGTGACCCGCGCGAAGACGCCGGAGGCCGTCGCGGCCTGATCGGCGGACCGGACGGCGCCGACCCTCCGTCGTCGCGCCGGACCCGCTTCGGCGTCCCGGCGACGGGCGGGACCACACAGGGTGTCGCTCGTCACACGGACCCTCTAGGCTTCGGGCCACGGGACATCGTTCCCGTGGCCCGGAGCTCTTCGGTGCGCAGGTTCCTCGAACCGGGAGGGCCCTCGCTCGCACCGGGCCCAGGTCGACGCCGCCCACCCCGGGCGGACGAGGGGAAGTGACCGTGGACATCGTTCTGATCGCCGGCCTGTGGCTGCGCGCCGAGGTGTGGGATCCGACCATCGAGCACCTGGCGGACCTCGGGCACACCGCACGCGCCGTCCGCCTGCCGGGCGTGGACGTGGGCGGAGCCGAGGCGACCCTCGCCGACCAGCTCGACGCCGTCCTCACGGCCGTCGACGCGGCGGAGCGGCCGCTGGTCGTCGGCCATTCGGCCGCCTCGACCCTGGCCCACCTCGCGGCCGACCGCCGCCGCGAGGGCATCGCCGGCACCGTCCTGATCGGCGGGTTCCCCACCACCGAGGGCGAGCAGTACGCCGCGTTCTTCCCGCTGACCGACGGCGTCATGCCCTTCCCGGGCTGGGAGCCGTTCGAGGGCCCCGACAGCGACGACCTCGACGCCGACGCACGCACCGCGATCGCCGAGGCCGCCGTGCCGGTCCCGGGCCCCGTCGTCACCGCCGCGGTCCACTACCTCGACCCGCTGCGGACCCAGGTGCCCACGTGGGAGCTGTGCCCCGAGTTCTCCCCCGCGGACGCGCAGGCATGGATCGCCTCGGGCGATCTCCCCGAGCTGGCCGCCGCCGAGCACCTGCAGCTCGCGGACATCGACTCCGGGCACTGGCCGATGGTCTCGCGGCCACAGGAGCTCGCACGGGTGCTCACGGACATCGCGAACGCGGCACCCCGATGAGCGCGCATGCCGTCGTGGAGACGGCCGAGCCGCGCCCTCGCCGTGGCGTGAGTGCTCCGGCGGGTGCCGGGGGTCCCGTCCGCGCCACGATCGCAGCAGTGGCCCTCGTCCTGCTCGTCTGCTCGGCCTGCGCCCCGCCGGGCACGGTCACCGTCGAGCCATCCCCGACCTCGGGTCCGTCGCCGACGGAATCCGGCTCCGCGACGGCCGGACCGAGCCCGTCGACGACCGAGGCCGTCACTCCCACCACCGAGGCTCCCCCGACCACATCGGCTCCCCCGCCCGAGCCGCCATCAGCCTGCCTGCCGGGCATCACCCTCCCCGAGGGGGCGGACCCGCGCGCCTGCGGCGCGGCACCGGCGGACGCCACACCTCTGAACCTGCGCGGGTTCGGGTACTACGCCTTCGTGATGCCCTCGGGCATCGCCGGCTGCGAGATCGTCGACGGGATCCTCTCCTGCCGCTATCTCGAGAGCACGTGGACGTCCCGCGACCCGAACTCGGGCGCGCCCTGCGTGGGGTACGCGATCTCCGACGGCGCGACCACCCCGCACTGCCCCTCCGACGTCGCCCTCTGGATGGCATCGGAGGCCGACACCCCCGGCTACGGACAGGCCGTCACAGCCTCCTCGTTCGCCTGCCTCATCGAGGAGAGCGGCGTGACGTGCTGGAGCACCGTCTCGGGCCATGGGATGAAGCTGTCACGATCCACCAACCTCACGTGGTGACCAGGGCCAGGAACGAGGTCGAGCCGGATCGCCCCGGGTGCTGACCCGCCTCGGGGTCGGGGTCGGACGGGGCTCTGACCGGAGAACGTCCTCCTCTCGGACATCCGGGCCTCCTGTTCTCGGGCCCGGACCTCGATGCGCCGACGAGGCGCCGCGCATGCCCGACGACGGTCGGCCCTGTCGCCCGGGCCGCATCGCGAGAAGGGGTTCAGCACGGCCGATCGCGTTGGTACGGTGACCTGCACCCTTGAGGGCCGCACGCCGACGACGACGTCGCCGTACGACCCCGTCCTCTCCCCGTCCCGATCAGGAGTCCTCATGGCCCGTGCGATCTTCCGCGCCAAGTCCGTGGAGCAGAGCATCCGCGACACCGAGGAGCCCGAGCATCAGCTCAAGAAGAACCTCGGCACCCTCGACCTCATCGTCTTCGGCGTCGGCGTGTGCGTCGGCGCCGGCATCTTCGTCCTCACCGGGCAGGTGGCGGCGTCCAACTCGGGTCCGGCCATCGCCCTGTCCTTCGCGATCGCCGGACTCGCCTGCGCCCTGGCCGCGCTGTGCTACGCCGAGTTCGCCTCGTCCGTGCCGGTCGCCGGCAGCGCCTACACCTTCACCTTCGCCACGATGGGCGAGTTCGTCGCGTGGATCATCGGCTGGGACCTGATCCTCGAGTTCTCCGTCGCCGCGGCCGCGCTCGCGACCTCGTTCAGCCAGTACCTCGCGGTGCTCCTCGAAGGGACCCCGTTCGCGATCCCGAAGGCTCTCCAGAGCACCGAGGGCGGCGTCATCAACCTGCCCGCCGGGCTGCTGATCCTCGCCCTGACCGCCGTGCTCATCACCGGCGTGAAGCTGTCCAGCCGCATCAACCAGGTGGTCACGGGCCTGAAGCTCCTGGTGGTGCTCGCCGTGGTGATCGTCGGCGCCTTCTTCGTCAAGACCGCCAACTGGGTGCCCTTCATCCCGCCGTCCGAGGGCTCGGCCGGCAGCGACGACGGCCCGCTCCTGCGCCCCCTCGTGCAGACCCTGTTCGGCCTCGAGCCCAGCGTCTTCGGCCTCGGCGGCGTCGTCGCCGGCGCCGCGATGGTGTTCTTCGCCTTCATCGGCTTCGACGTCATCGCCACCACCGCCGAGGAGACCCGCAACCCCCAGCGCGACCTCCCGCGCGGCATCCTCGGCGCGCTCGGGATCGTCACCGTGCTGTACATCGCCGTCTCCCTCGTCATCACCGGCATGCAGAACTACCGGGACATCGACCCCACGGACGGCGCTCCGCTGGCGACCGCCTTCAACGCCGTCGGCCAGCCGATCATGGGCGACATCATCGCGATCGGTGTCTGCATCGGACTGATCGTCGTCGCGATGATCATGTTCCTGGGCCAGACCCGCGTCGCCTTCGCCATGTCCCGCGACGGCCTCCTCCCCCAGGGCCTGGCCAGGACCCACCCGACGTTCGGCACCCCGTACCGCCTGACGATCATCGTGGGCATCGCGATCGCCCTGCTGGCGTCGTTCGTGCCGCTGTCCGAGCTCGCGCACCTCGTCAACATCGGCACCCTCGCGGCCTTCGTGCTGGTCTCGATCGGCGTGATCGTCCTGCGCCGCACCCGCCCGGACCTGCCGCGGTCCTTCACGGTGCCGTTCGTGCCGGTGCTGCCGATCATCTCGGCCCTCATCTGCCTGTACCTGATGATCAACCTGAGCCTGGAGACCTGGCTGCGGTTCATCGCCTGGCTGGTGCTCGGCGTGATCGTGTACTTCGCGTACTCGTTCCGACACAGCCGCCTGAACACCGAGCGCGGCGCCTCCGGCGCGGCGGCAACGGGACCCGCGTCCGGAGGCGCCGAGCCCCAGGACCGCTGAGCTCGGGCTCCGAGGGCGGGTGCGAGAGGCCCTGGGCCTCCGTCCTCCCGGCGGGTGTGCACGAACCGTCGTCATATGACGTCGGGCCGGCCCAGAACCGAGTTTCTCGGCACGGGGCTACGGTGTGTGCACACGTCCACCGAGAAGCGCCCCGTGCTCGGCCTCGGCGACCGACCCGAGCCGTCGGGTCGGCCTCCTCGGGTTGCCCTCCCCACGTCACCGGATATCCGTCTCGTGCCTGATCAGCCACCATGTCACACGCCGGAACCGCACTCCGGACCAGGCCCGTCGCACCCCGCCTGCCCCGCCGATATGACAACCGGCGTCCGCCGACGCACACTGTGCCCATGACCACCGTGCAGACGTGTCTCTGGTTCGATGGCCGCATCGACGAAGCCGCCGAGTTCTACGTGTCGCTGATCCCGGGATCGCAGATCCTCTCGCGCTCGGAGTACAACGCGGCGGACGGTCCGCCGGGTGGCCCGGACCTCACCGGGGAGGCGCTGACCGTCGAGATCGAGCTGGGAGGGGTGCCGTACATCCTGCTCAACGGCGGACCGCTCTTCCCCCTCACCGAGGCCGTCTCGATCTCGCTCACCGTCGAGGACCAGGCCGAGGTGGACCGTCTCTGGGAGGCCCTCATCGCCGACGGGGGGTCGGAGTCGCAGTGCGGGTGGTGCCGGGATCGCTTCGGCCTGTCCTGGCAGGTGGTCCCGCGGCGTCTGCTGGAGCTGCTGCACGGCGAGCACGCCGTCGCGGTGAGCCGGGCGATGGCCTCGATGAGCAAGCTCGACGTCGCGGTCCTCGAGGCGGCCGCCTCCCGGTCGGACTGACCCGAGGTCGTCCCACCCGTTCGGATCGGCCCACGGTGGGCTCGGATCGGTCGGACCGCCTCCGGGCGCCGTCACCTGGTCGGATCGGCTCACGGCGGGCTCGGTTCGTTCGAACCGACTCCGGGCCGCCGCCACCTGGTCGACGCGCTTCGAGAAGGCCGCAGCGCCCACAGCTTCTCGGCCCCTCGCCGCGCCCCGCTCAGAGCGACGGTCCCGGCGCCCCCGCAGCCCGCTCCCCCTGACCCCCCAGGTGCAGCCGACACCGGGCCGCGTAGGCCTCGGCCCCGCCCACGAGCTCCGCGCTCGCGGTCGTCGCGGGGCCTCCTGCGGGTGTCGCCGTGCGGCGGACGTGGAACGGGGCATCGGCCCCGCAGACGGAGCACACGGCCGTCAGCTTCACCACCTCGTCGGCCCGTGCCATGAGCGCCGGGATCGGCGCGAACGGCGTGGCCTCGAAGGTGATGCACAGTCCCGCCACGATCACGTCGGTGCCCGCCAGCACCAGGTCGTCGACGACCTCGATCACGCGCTCCCCGAAGAACTGGGTCTCGTCGACGGCGACGACGTCGCGAAGTCGTTCGGCGAGGATCGTCCGCAGCGCGGCGACGTCGGCCGCGGTGCGCGCAGGGATCGAGGTGCCGATGTGCGAGGCCACCGACCCGGCGCCGTGCCGGTCGTCCAGGGCGTGGCCGATCACCTCGACGTCCAGGCCCGCGAGGCGGGACCGGCGCACCCGGCGCATGAGCTCCTCGGACTTGCCCGCGAACATCGGCCCCGCGATCACCTGGAGGCGACCGGCACGCGAGGGCGCCTCACGCGGTGCGCCGCGCGCGACCTGGTCCGCGGGGTCGGTGCTCATCGGGCCATCATGCCCGGGCGCCCGCCCTCCCGGTGAGCTTGGTGCGCGCCGTCAGGGCGATCGCGCCGAGCAGCATCACGTACAGCACCAGCACGATCGGCCCGTCGAACAGCACGCCCACGTTCCCGCCGGAGCTCATGAGGGCGTCGCGCAGGCTCGTCTCGGCCAGCGGCCCCAGGACCATGCCGATGATGAGCGGCGCCAGCGGGTAGTCGAAGGTCCGCATCAGGAAGCCGAGCACCCCGACCCCCAGCAGGAACAGCAGGTCCGCCGTCGAGGAGCCGGTGGCGTAGATGCCGAGCGCGCTGAACACCGTGATCCCGGCGTACAGGTACGGCTCGGGGATGAGCAGGAGCTTGGCCCAGAGCTGCGCGAACGGCAGGTTGATGATGAGCAGCACGATCATCGCGATGAAGAAGCTCGCGAGGAGACCCCACACGAGGTCCGGTGCCCGCTCGAACAGGAGCGGTCCGGGCTGCAGCCCGTACTGGCGGAAGGCGCCGAGCATGATCGCGGCGGTCGCCGAGATGGGCAGGCCCAGGGCCAGCAGAGCGCCCATCGCCATGCCGGTGGTCGCATTGCCTGCGGCCTCGGGGGCGGCGAGGCCGCGGATCGCGCCCTTGCCGAACTGCGGGTCCGGGCGGCGGGCGTCCAGGCGCTTCTCGAGGCCGTAGGCGAGGAAGGTCGGGATCTCGCTGCCTCCGGTGGGCACGACGCCGAAGGGCAGCCCGATCGCGGTGCCGCGCAGCCAGGCGGGTCCGGCCTCCCGGAACTCCCTGCGCGACAGCCAGGGCCGTCCGGCAGTCCGGATGGTCTGGTCCTTGCGGACCTGCCGGGCGATGCAGGCCACGTAGATGACCTCGCCCAGGGCGAGCATGCCGACCGTGACGGTGACCAGCGAGATCCCGTCGAACAGCAGCGGGGAGCCCATCGTGAAGCGCGGCGCGCCGGTGACGCCGTCGATGCCGACGACGGCGATCGCCAGTCCCAGCACGAGGGACAGCAGCCCCTTGACGGCGGAGTCGGTGACGACGGAGCTCGTGGCCACGAAGGCGAACAGGGCCAGGGCGAAGAACTCCGCGGGGCCGAACTGCGAGGAGAACGTGGCCAGCAGCGGTGCCACGAACACGACGAGCGCCGAGGCGATCATGCCGCCGACGAAGGCGCCGATCGCGGCGGTGGCGAGCGCCTGGGGCGCCCTGCCGTGCAGCGCCATCTTGTGTCCCTCGAACGTCGAGGCGATCGCCGAGGCCTGCCCGGGCGTGTTGACGAGGATCGCCATCGTCGAGTCGCCGAACAGCCCGCCGAAGTAGACGCCCGCGAACATGATGAACGCGGCGGTGGGGTCCAGGGCGAAGGTGACGGGCAGCAGCAGCGCGACCGCCATCGACGACCCGAGACCCGGGAGCACGCCGACGGCGGTGCCCAGGAAGCAGCCGATGACGACCCACAGCAGGTTCTGCAGCGTCAGGGCGTGGCCGAAGCCCTCCATGAGGGAACCGATGGTCTCCATGTCAGAACCCCCATCCCAGGATGCCGGAGGGCAGGGAGAGCCCCAGCATCATGTCGAATCCGATGTAGGCGATCGAGGAGACGGTCAGCCCGATGACGAGGTCCAGCAGGTGCCGGCGGGATCCGAACGCGTGGGCGATGCACCAGAACAGCAGCGCCCCGCCGATCACCCACCCGAGGATCTCCAGCAGCACCGAGAAGCCGAGGAAGGATCCGAGGATCCACGCGAGGGCGCGGACGTCCAGGCGCGGACGGGTCCCGGCCTCGACGACCAGGCCGGACTGGCGGCGCTGGTCCTCGTCCTCGCCGAGCTCGACGAGGGTCCCGCGGCGCCAGGCGCGGATGCCGGTGACCGTCTGGACGATCACGAGCACCCCCATCACGGCGGTGATGATGCCGGGGAAGAACCGCGGTCCGGGGAAGTCGGCGTTGGCCGGGGCGTCCATCGTCACGATGCCCACCACGAGGTAGGCCACGACGAGGGCGAGAACGGCGGGCATGGTGAGCTCGCGCAGGAGGTGCACGGCGGCGTGCCGGTCCGGGGCACCGTCCGGTGCGGCCTGCGGGGCGGCGGAGGCGGTGGTCATGAGCCCATCTCCTGGTAGAGGCTGCGGATCTGCTCGGTCTGCTCGACGAGGAAGGTCGTGAGCTCCTCCCCCGTCATCACGTTGGGCGTCCACGCGTAGCGTGCGATCGCCTCCTCCCACTCGGGGGTCGCGATGGTCTCGGCGATCACGTCGCCGAGCGTGGCGATCTCCTCCTCGTCGATCCCGGGCGGGGCCGAGATCGACCGCCAGTTCGCGAGGGTCACGTCGTAGCCGAGCTCGACGGTGGTGGGGGCGTCCAGCACGTCGGCGGGCACCCGGTCGGTGGCCACGAGGGCGAGCGCGCGCAGGCGCCCGGAGTCCACCTGGTCGCGACAGTCGGGCAGTCCGCTCGCGGCCGCCTGGACGGTGCCGTTGAGCAGGGCCTGGGTGACCTCGCCGCCGCCGTCGGAGGAGATGTAGGTGAGGTCGGCGGCCTCGATGCCCGCCTTGATCGCGAGGTCGGTGACCACCAGCTGGTCGAAGGAGCCGCCGCCCGTCCAGGGGATGGATCCCGTGTCGGCCCTCCATGCCTCCAGCAGCGACTCGAGGTCCTGGTACGGGGAGTCGGCGGGGACGACGATCGCGTCGTACTCCTCCACCAGCAGCGACAGCGGCGTGACATCGGTGAAGGCGACCGCCGATCGGAACTGGATCGTCGCGGCCAGCAGCCCGGTGCCGCCCACGAGCAGGGTGTTGGCGTGCCCCTCGAGCGAGGCGACGTTGGTCAGGGCGATCGTGCCGCCGGCGCCGGGCATGTTGACGACCTGCGTGGTGTTGGTGATCGAGTGCGCGCGCTGGGCCAGCTGCATCGAGCGGGCCACGGCGTCCCAGCCGCCACCCGCGGCGGCCGGGGCGACGATCGTCAACGAGGCGCGGACGTCGTCGCCGCCGGAGGACGAGGAGATCGATCCGGCAGAGGCGGTGCCGATCGTGCCCGCGGCGACGAGGCCGCCGAAGACCTTCAGGGCGGTGCGCCGGCCGGGCGCAGGGGGGTTCGGGGATGCCGACGGCTGTGCGTCGGACGCGGGGAGGGGGGCGTCCATGAGTGCTCCTGGGAGCGTGAGGGGGGGGCGGGTGCGGGCCGGGGCGGGATCGACGTCCATGTCGGTCCGGCCAGGGCGGGGCATGCCCACGCTACCTGCTCCTCGGCTCTTTCGCGGTCATGGCACGCGTTCACGCCGGAGGCATGGGAGGGCCCGGAGCACTACCGTGGGCGACGCAGGCCCCGCTCCGAGGGCCGTCCGTCGTCCGAACGAGGAGACCCCATGTCCTTCAGCCTCTCCACCGCGATCCTGCGTGCCGTCCCCGGGGCGTACATCCTGAACTCCGGACTGGGCAAGGTGAAGATCCCGGCCGCCCAGGCCGAGTTCCTGCGGGATGCCGCCGCCCAGGGCGTGCCGCTGCTCAAGGAGCTCTCCCCCGAGCAGTTCGGGAAGTTCCTGGCCTACGGCGAGATCGCCGTGGGCTCTCTGCTGCTCGCGCCGTTCGTGCCCACGCGCATCGCGGGCCTGGCCCTGAGCACCCTCTCCGCGGGCTTCCTCGCGGCCTACTTCCGCACCGACGCCTTCACCAAGGCCGACGGCGTGCGGCCCAGCGAGGCCGGGACCCCGGTCTCCAAGGACCTGTGGCTGGCCGCGATCGGCGCGGCCCTCGTGATCCGCGGCTGACGCACGGGATCCCCGTCGGCGCGTGCGCCGACGGGGAAGGTCGGGCCCCGGCCTCCCGAGACACCACGCGACGGCGGCCCCGGACAGGACCCGGGGTCGCCGTCAGCGCTCCGACCAGCGGGCCGCCTCGAGCTTCTCGGCCGCCACCATGCGGCGGTGCTCCTCGCGCTGCGCGCTGTGCGCGGGGTCGCGACGCAGCGCCGCGTACCCGATCCCGACCAGCACGAACCACACGGGCGTCGCGAGCAGCCCCGCCCGGGTCACCGCGTCCCCGGTGAACGCCCACAGCAGGAACACGAAGAACGCCATCACGACCCACGGCATGAACGCCCCGCCGGGCATCCGGAAGGTGCTCGCGGCGTGGTCCTGCGGCCTGCGACGACGGAACACGACGTAGCTGAGCAGGATCATCGTCCACACGAACATGAAGCACAGCGAGGAGACGGTGGTGACGACGGTGAACCCCGTGGACTCCCCCACCCCGAAGATCAGCAGGGCGATCCCCGACAGCATCATCACGCCCGTCAGGAACAGGGCGTTCTGCGGCACCTGATGGCGCGACAGCCGCCCGAACAGGCGCGGGGCATCGCCCTGGGTGGACAGTCCGAAGACCATCCGCGACGTCGAGTAGATGCCGGAGTTCGCCGAGGACATCGCCGAGGTCAGCACGACGAGGTTCACCACCGCCGCGGCCGCCGGGAGGCCTGCGGCGTCGAACACCTGGATGAAGGGCGACTCGTCGGCGTCGTACGTCGTCCACGGCATGACCGACATGAGCACCGCGAGCGAGCCGATGTAGAACAGCAGGATCCGGATCGGGATCGACCGGATGGCGCGCGGGAGGTTCTTCTCGGGATCCTTGGCCTCGGCGGCGGTGGTGCCCACCAGCTCGATCCCCACGAAGGCGAACGTCGCGATCTGGAAGGCGGCGACGAAGCCCAGGAACCCGGTCGCGAAGAATCCGCCCCGGTCCCACAGGTGCGTGAAGCTCGAGGTGCCCTGCTCGGTCTCGAACCGCATCAGCACCAGGGCCACGCCCACGACGATCAGCGCGAGGATCGCGACGATCTTGACCATCGCGAACCAGAACTCCGTCTCGCCGAACGCCTTGACGGTGGGAAGGTTCAGCCCGATGAGCACCACGATCACGGCCAGCCCCACCACGGGCGTGGTCCAGGACGGCAGCGCGGGCAGCAGGTGGCGCACGTACACCGAGGCGATGACGATGACATCGGCGACCGCCGTGACCACCCAGCAGAACCAGTAGGTCCAGCCGGTGAAGAACGCCGCCCAGGGGCCCAGCAGATCGCCGGTGAAGTCCGCGAAGTTCCGGTACGAGCGCCGGGACATGAGGATCTCGCCCATCGCGCGCATCACGACGTAGAGCATCGTGCCGATGATCAGGTAGACGAGGAGCACCGAGGGGCCGGCGACGGAGATGGTCTTGCCGGAGCCCATGAACAGGCCGGTGCCGATGGCTCCGCCGATCGCGATGAGCTGGATCTGACGATTGCCCAGCGCGCGTTCGAGGCGGGGACCCTCGGGGCCGGCGGCGCCCGTCGCGGACGTC
Source organism: Brachybacterium sp. AOP25-B2-12 (assembly GCF_052378625.1). Classification (NCBI taxonomy): domain Bacteria; kingdom Bacillati; phylum Actinomycetota; class Actinomycetes; order Micrococcales; family Dermabacteraceae; genus Brachybacterium; species Brachybacterium sp. AOP25-B2-12. Next base: position 32,178 of record NZ_JBQSXW010000022.1, read on the forward strand.
GAGGGGACGGTGTCGGAGGGGGAAGGGGGTCGATTCACCGTCGAGACCCTACTCGGTCGGGGCCCTGGCGCTGTCGCGGATCGCGACCCGGCGCGTTCTCGGCTCGCGGCCTTCCGTGCACGAGGCCGGGGTGTGCCGTCGCCTGCGCCCCCGTCTCCCGGATCGACGACCGCCCCTGCCCGTCCTGTGTCCCACGTCATATCCTGGGATGCCGACCGCAGGTCCGCCCGGACCACCACCGAAGGAGACCCATGACGCACGGCCCCCGAACCCGGAATGCGACCTCGGAGACCGCACACGGGCTGCGCGACGTGCCCCGCCCGCTCTGGGCGGGGATCGCCATCGGGGTGATCGCCTTCTTCGTGGAGATCTCGTCGTCGTCGATCACGAGGGAGAACGGCGTCGTCACCCAGTGCATGTACGTCGACTACGCCGGATTCATCGCCGCGGGGGCCATCGTGGTCTGCGCGGTCCTCACCGTCCTGACGTGCGTGCGCCGAGGGCTGACACCGCGAGTGCTCCCGCTGGCATGGATCGGGATCCCCGTGATCCTCGCGCTGGGCGTCGTGCACGTCCTCCGCGGTGCGGGGATCTTCGGAGGGATCTGCTGAACGATCTCCCGTCGGCCCTGCTCATCGTCCACGGACTCCCGGAGTCCGCCCCGGCTGTTCAGGGCGTGCTCAGGTAACGGTTAGGGCACGGACTCTCCGTGAACACGTCGATTCCGCCCGGATGGCTCTACATTCAGGCGACTGCCCGGGACCCGGGCTCTGCGTGCACAGGAGGAATGCTGGTGACGGCGGACAACTCGGGGCTTGCGCCCTCACCGGGAGGCCGACTCACGGCCGTCCGGTGGCCATGGATCATCGTCCTCACGGTCCTGGCGGCCGCGGCCGTCCTCTGGCCCTGGCAGGCGGCCCACGCCGACGGGATCGAGCTCAAGATCACGATCGTCGACGAGTCCGGCGCCCCGGCCGTCGGCGCTGGCGTGACCGTCGCCGACAGCGCCGGTGAGCTGCTGCCCGCGACCACGGACCCCACCGGCGTCGCGACCGTGACCCTCACGGAGACGGGGAAGTACGCGGTCTACCTCGACCCCACGACCCTCCCCGAGGGCCAGGGCCCTGCCAAGAACCCGACGGACCGCGCGGCATCGGGCGAGATCTCGCCCCAGTACACGCGGATCCCGCTGAAGACCGGCGGAGTGCGCGACGCCGTCACCCCGGTGCCGCTCTCGGAGACGCCCACGAGCTCGACGACCTCGGGCAGCACCTCGGGCTCCTCGGCCCCGGAGACATCGGCCTCCCCCGCCGAGGGCGTCCCGGCCGATCCGGCCGCCGCGACCGACTCGAGCGGCCTCGGCTTCTTCGAGCGTCTCGGCCCGAAGGTCGCGACGGGCCTGACCTTCGGCCTGCTGCTCGCGCTCGCCTCGATCGGCATCTCGCTGATCTACGGCACGACGCGCCTGAACAACTTCGCCCACGGCGAGCTCGTGACGTTCGGCGCCTTCGTCGCCTACTTCTTCACGGTGCAGCTCGGGCTCAACGGGTGGTTCGCGATCATCGGCTCCCTCGTCCTCGGCGGCGCCTTCGGGTGGGCCCAGGACGCCGGGCTCTGGAAGCCGCTGCGCAAGAAGCGCGTGGGCATCATGCAGCTCATGATCGTCAGCATCGGCCTGTCGCTGGCCCTGCGGTACGTGTTCGCGTTCATCTGGGGTCCGGACCGCCTGTCCCTGCCCGCGAACAACTCCCCGATCCTCAGCATCGGCACCATCAACCTGCGGTACTGGGACCTCGTGGGCTCCGGCATCGCGATCGTGCTGATCGTCGTCGTGGCCCTGTTCCTCACCCGGACCAACCTGGGCCGGGCCACGCGCGCCGTCGCCGACAACAAGGCCCTCGCGGCCGCGTCCGGCATCGACGTCGAGAAGGTCACCCGGATCGTGTGGATCGGCGCCGGTGCCCTCGCGGGCGTCGCCGGCGCGCTGATCGGCTACTACCAGACCCTGCAGTGGAACGGCGGCGCGCTGATCCTGCTGCTGCTGTTCGCGGCCGTCACCCTCGGCGGTCTCGGCACGACGTGGGGCGCGCTCCTCGGAGCGCTCGTCATCGGCCTGGCCATCGACGTGTCGACGATGTGGATCCCCACCTCGCTGAAGTACGTCGTCGCCATGGTCATCATGATCGTCGTCCTGCTCGTGCGGCCCCAGGGCCTGCTCGGCAGCAAGCAGCGGATCGGCTAGGAGATATCCATGGACTTCAGCTTCATCCCCCAGGTGATCAGCCAGATCTTCGCGCCGGACACCGCCGCGTACGCCCTGGCCACCATCGGGCTCGCCGTGCACTTCGGATTCACGGGCCTCATGAACTTCGGCCAGAGCGCCTTCATGGCGATCGGCGCCTACTTCTTCGCGATCGCCGCCCGCACCTTCGAGCTGCCGCTGCCCCTGTGCTTCCTGTTCGGGCTCCTCGGAGCGGTGCTGTTCGCGCTGCTGCTGGGCATCCCGACGCTGCGGCTGCGGGCCGACTACCTGTCGATCGTCACCATCGCCTCGGCGGAGATCGTGCGGTACGTCGCGATCACCCCGGAGCTCACCCCGCTCACGGGCGGCCAGGGCGGTCTGACCTCCTTCGACTACGGCAACGCGTGGGCGGCCCTGAACCCGATCCCCGCCCCCGAGGGCGGCGGCTTCTACTCCTTCGGTCCTTTCACCTACAGCCGCGAGGACCTCTTCAACCTCATCGTGGCCTGGGCCGTCGTGGCCGTCGTCGCCTTCCTCGTGTGGCTGCTCATGCGCAGCCCGTGGGGTCGTGTGGTGCGCGGCATCCGGGAGGACGAGGACGCCGTGCGGGCGCTCGGCAAGCACGTCTTCGCCTACAAGATGCAGGCGCTCGTCCTGGGCGGCGTCATCGCAGGTCTCGCCGGGATGCTCTACATCCTCCCCAAGGGCCTGAACCCCGACATCGGCGGCACCCAGACCACGTTCTTCCTGTGGACGATCCTGTTCCTGGGCGGCGCGGCGACCGTGTTCGGCCCGATCGTGGGCTCGATGATCTTCTGGGCCACCCTGATCCTCACCGACGGCCTGGTGTCCCTGCTGGTCAGCACCGACCTGGTGCCGATCACCGGCATCCAGGGCGGGCAGATCCGCTTCATCCTCGTCGGCATCGGACTGATGCTCCTGGTCGTCTACCGGCCCCAGGGCATCTTCGGCAAGAAAGCGGAGACCTACTTTGCCTGAGAAGACCTCCACCACCGTGCCCATCGCCGCCGAGGCCGCGGGCCCCGGCTGCCGCAAGTCCGACCCCATCCTCGTCGCGCACGAGGTCACCCGGGTGTTCGGCGGACTCAAGGCCGTCGACGTCGCGCACGTCGAGATCCCGCGCGGCGTGATCACGGCGCTCATCGGCCCCAACGGCGCCGGCAAGACCACCCTGTTCAACCTTCTCACCGGGTTCGACGCCCCCAACGAGGGCGACTGGAACTTCGACGGGAAGGACCTCTCCGGCGTCCCGGCGTACAAGGTGTCCCGCCTCGGCGAGATCCGCACCTTCCAGCTCACCAAGGTCCTGGGCATGATGACGGTGCTCGAGAACATGAAGCTCGGCGCCCGCCACCAGAAGGGCGAGCACATCTGGCAGGCGCTGTTCCCGTTCCTGTGGAAGTCCCAGGAGAAGGAGATCGAGGCCCGTGCCCTCGAGCTCCTCGAGCGCTTCAAGCTGCTGCCCAAGAAGGACGACTACGCGGCGGCGATGTCCGGCGGCCAGCGCAAGCTCCTCGAGATGGCCCGCGCCCTCATGTGCGATCCGCAGCTCATCATGCTCGACGAGCCGATGGCCGGCGTGAACCCGGCGCTCAAGCAGTCCCTGCTCGAGCACATCGTCTCCCTCAAGGACGACGGCGTCTCCGTGCTGTTCGTCGAGCACGACATGCACATGGTCCAGTCGATCGCCGACTGGGTGATCGTCATGGCCGAGGGCAAGGTCGTCGCCGAGGGCCCGCCCGGGATCGTCATGGACGACCCCGCCGTCGTCGAGGCGTACCTCGGTTCCGACAAGGACAAGGACCTCGGCCAGGTGATCGGCGAGATCCGCTCCCGGAGAGCGTTCAACCCCGAGGACTCCGCGGTGGAGATCCAGCGCGACGAGACCGTCGTGGCCGAGCAGCTCGCGCTGTCCGAGGCCGCCGAGGATCTCGGCGAGGAGCTCTCGACGACACCCGCCGATCCGTCGGCGGTGGCAGCCGCCGGGGCCGGATCCGATGCTGCACCGGCGGGGAGCGCGGACACAGCGACCCCCTCTGATCCCGCGCCCACCACCGACACCGAGGAGCCCCGCTCATGACCCGCGTCCTGGAGACCACCGACCTGGTGGCGGGCTACATCCCCGGCGTCAGCATCCTCAACGGCGCCAACACGTACGTCGAGGAGGGCGAGCTCGTCGGGATCATCGGCCCCAACGGCGCCGGCAAGTCCACCCTGCTCAAGGCCATCTTCGGCATGGTCAACGTGTTCAGCGGGACCGTGACCCTGGGCGGTCAGGACATCACCAACCTCAAGGCCGACAAGCTGGTCTCCCGGGGCGTCGGATTCGTGCCGCAGACCGAGAACGTCTTCCAGGCGCTCACGATCCAGGAGAACCTGCAGATGGGCTGCTATCAGGCACCCCAGCGCATGGACGAACGGGTCGAGTTCGTGGTCACCCTGTTCCCCGAGCTCAAGAAGCGGCTCAAGCAGCGGGCGGGGTCGATGTCCGGCGGCGAGCGACAGATGGTCGCGATGTCGCGGGCGCTCATGATGGATCCCCAGGTGCTGCTGCTGGACGAGCCCAGCGCGGGCCTGTCCCCCATCCGCCAGGACGAGACCTTCGTGAACGTGGCCCGCATCAATGCGGCCGGCGTCTCGGTGATGATCGTCGAGCAGAACGCGAGCCGCTGCCTGCAGATCTGCGACCGCGGCTATGTGCTGGACCAGGGGCGGGACTCCTACATGGGCACCGGCCGCGACCTGCTCAACGACCCCAAGGTCATCCAGCTCTACCTGGGCACCCTCGGCGCGGACCGGGTCGACGGCGAGGACGAGGCGACGCCCGCTCCTGCCACTGGGATCGCACCCACCGTCTGATCCGGGCGGCCGGCCGGGCAGCGGACCGGTTGGGTGGCTGGGCTGGGCGGGCCGGTGGCCGAAGGGCCACCTGGAACAAGGCCACACTCGGAGGTGCACGTCGGGATCTCGGGTGCACCGAACAGACCGCCCGGTCCCTCCGACGATCTCGAGGTCGGCCGGTGGGACCGCAGGCGTCGCAGATCAGCTCTCATACCAGTCCGCTGCGGCACGCTCACCGGCGGGCAGTCGATCGGATCAGTTCTCGAGACAGCACGGAACCGCGGCTCCATGAAGGACGGAGCCGCGGTTCTGCCATGCTCGGGCTCGGGTTCGGCACCGCGTCGGAGGCGTCCTGTGCACGGACCGGTGCCCAGTGCATACATGCGTGCACCGGTGCAGTGGTCGTCGCACCTGACGCCGGTGAGTGCACACCTTCCCTGCCACGTCCCCCGGAACGGTCCCACCCGCCTTGAGCAGCAGGGGTGGGTGGGACTGACGGATACGGGCGGGGACCAGCACACAGCTGGGGCAGAGACGCGCCGGAAACGGGCGCGCCTGGTACTGAGACGCTCCGGAATCTAGCGCGCCTGAGGTAGAAACGTGCCTGCGGCGAGCGCCTGCTGGACCAGTAGTGCGCCGGAAGCGAGCGCCTGGCGTGGAGCTGGGCTGACGTGAGGCGCGGCCAGATGAGAGCGGTGCCGAAGTGCGGGCCCCGCCGTCCGCCATGTTCGGCCCCGGCCCCGGCCACTGCCACGGCCCCGCAGCGGAGCTCACGTGTGCACGCACCGGCGTCCTGTGCATTCAGGTGCGCACCGGTGCAGGTCTGGGCGCACTGGGCGCCGGTGCGTGTACGCCACCGGGTATCGAGCCCGGCCGGCACCCCGCACAGGGTGTGGGCAGCAGTTCTCGGCAGGGCGGGGACGAGCACGTCTCCACGGACGGCCTCGGCTTCGCACTGCACCGCACGGCCCCGCACCGCCTGGCACCGCATGTCACGGCTCGCCACGACACGGAACGGCACCGCACGCCACGCCATGCCACGGACCGGAACGGAACGGCACAGCACGGAACGGAACGGAACGGAACAGCACAGCAGAGGGCCCCGATCCCAGACGGGGACCGGGGCCCTCGTGCGCACCTCAGGTGCGCGAGCCGTCGGGCAGGATCAGAGCTTGGAGCTCTGCTGCTCGACCCAGTCGGTCTTGTTGTCGGGGCCGACGGTCTTGTAGAAGGAGATGCTCGCCTCGGAGACGTCTCCGTCGTCGTTGAAGCTGATCGGACCCGACTGGCCGTTGTAGTCGATGTCCTCACCCTTCTCGATCAGGGCGTAGCACTCCTTGAAGCTCGTGCAGGCGGTGCCGCCCTCGGAGACCTTCTTGAGGTTGTCCTTGATCGTCGCCGGCTTGGTGTCGCCACCCTGTGCGGCGGCCAGCGCCATCAGGGTCACGGCGTCGTAGGACTCGGCCGCGTAGGAGTAGGACGAGAGCGCCTTGCCGTTCGCGGTGTCCAGACGCTTGCGGAAATCGTCCTCCGGATTCACACCGGGGGTCGAGAACTGCGCACCGGTGATATCCGGGTCGCCGGCACCGAGAATGCCGTTGTTGCCGTCCGTGCCGTAGAAGTTGTTGAAGTCGAACTTGTTCTGCTGCAGCGCGGCGGCGATCGACTTGATCTCGTCGAACGAGATCACGACCAGGGCGTCGGGCCCGGGGCTGAGGACGTCGGAGACCTCGGCGTTGAAGTTCGTCGAGTTCGGGGTGAAGGGGACGTCGGCGACGACCTCCACGCCGTTGTCCTCGAGGGTCTTCTTGATCTGCTCGTTGAGGCCCGTGCCGTACGCCTCGTTCATGTAGAGGATCGAGACCTTGGTCCGGCCATCGGAGACGATCTTCTGCGCGAGCGCCTGTCCCTGCAGCACGTCGGTGGGCACCGTGCGGAAGAAGTACCCGTTGGACTTGTTGGGGTGGGTCAGCGTCGGATCGGTCGCCGCCGGGGTGATGAAGGGGACCTGGGCGTTGGTGAGCTGGCTGAACACCGTCTTGACCACGGCCGACGACTCCGGGGCGATGATGCCCGAGACGTTGGAGGACAGCAGCGACTTCGCGGAGGAGGAGGCGATGTCGGTGGTGGTGTCGCCGGAGTCCTTGACGGTCAGCTTCGCCTCGAACTTCGGCTTGGCGTCGTTGATGTCGTCGATCGCCACCTCCGAACCGGCGATGGCGGCCGGGCCCAGCAGCGAGAGCGAACCGGTCTGGGGGAGGATCGCGCCGATGTGCAGGGTGTCCGATCCGCTGTCGGACCCGCCCCCGCCGCTCGAGCACGAGGCCAGGAGTGCGACCGTCGCGGTGGCCGCGACGATCTTCCCGGCGGTGGCCGCGACGCGGCGGAACGAGGCCGCGCGACGGCCGGAGAGGGAGCTGCTCATGGTGAGTCCTTTCGAGAACCTGCGAGGAGGTGAGCACACCATAGGCGGGCGCGGAGCCTTTTCGACGCCGGGTGACGCGTCCGTAACCAATTCGTTCCCAAGCGGGTTCTGCGCGGCATTCCCGCAGGGCGCTCCGGTGACGTCGGTGCTCCCCAGGGGCCGGGTCCCGCGCTCGGGCGCACGCCGATGCGGACGCGCGCAGCACCCCGGCCCGGGTGTCACAGCTCGCGCTTGAGCCCCACGTGGCGGGTCTCGTATCCGAGCCGCTCGTAGAAGGCCCGGGCACGGTCCCGCGCCTCGTCGGTCGTGATCTGGGCCAGGCGGGCACCATGGGCGCGACCGTGGTCGTGGGCCCAGCGGAGCATCCCGGTGCCCAGTCCGCGGGACCGTTCGTCGGCACGGACCCGCACGCCCTCGATCTGCAGCCGCGTGGAGCCGGCCCTCGAGAGCCCCGGGATGATCGTGAGCTGCATCGTCCCGGCGATCCCGCCCCGGTCGTCCCGGACGACGGCGAGGTACTGGGCGCCGTCCCGCGCGAGGGTGTCCCAGGCGGACTCGTAGACCGCGAGGTCGTCGATCTCGCGACCGCGGCCGAGCTCGTCGTCGGACAGCAGGGCGACGATCGCGGGCACGTCGGACCGGGTGGCCCGCTGGACGTGGAAGGTGGAGCCGTCGACGTGCAGGGTGCTGCCGGCGGAGTCCCGGGCGGTGTCCCGCATGCGGGCGATCAGCGCGTCGAGCCAGGCGCCCACGCCCTGACGTGCCTCGGCGGTATCGGGGTAGCGGCAGCGCAGGTGCAGGCCGTCCTCGTCGAGGATGAACCAGAGCATGACGCCGTCGGTGCGGATCGTCGCGCCGACGTACTGCGCCTCGAGGGTGCGGGAGTCCAGGCGCACCGGGAGCCGCCGCAGGTCCAGCCACGAGATCGCGAACATGCCGGGCACCTCGGGCATGCCGCCCCAGGGCGCGAGCACCTCCGCGAGCGGCCACGAGCCCAGGCGCACGGCCTCCTTGACGGCGGCGGCGCAGGCGGCGGGGTCGGGGTCGCCGCTCTCGAGCACGGCATTGGTGATGAACCAGCCGACGGACTCGTGCCAGGTGGACTCGTACCGGCTGTGCACGGGGAACACGGCACGCAGCGGCGTCCCGGCGAGGTCGCGGGTCACGATGGTCATCGCCGACACCGCGAGCGAGAGGGTCGACACGCCCTCCGAACGCGCCTGGGCGCTGAACGCGGCGCTCTCGTCGATGTCGAGCACATCGCGCACCTCGACCCGTTCGGCCTGCGGCTCGGGCAGGCCCAGCGGCAGCGGGAAGCGGGGCATGACGTCCCCGCAGGCACCCAGGATCTCGGCCCAGCGACGGTGGACGTCCTCGGGGGCGGACTCGCGGGCGACGAGGGCGCGGGTGTGCTCGGAGAAGGCGGCGGCGGGCCGGGCATCGGGCTCCTCGCCGCGACGGATCGCTGCGAGGGCCGCGAGCATGTCGCGGGCGATGACGAGCATCGACCACATGTCCACGTGCGCGTGGTCCACGGCGATGACGACCGTGGGGTCGGTGGCCGTCTGCAGGACGCACATGCGGTGCGCGGGCCGCGAGTACGGGGTGCAGTGGACGTCGAGCACGTCGCGCAGGGCGTCGTGGACGGCCTGGCCGCTGGCGATGGGGTGCTCGACCCAGGTGCCGGGCCCGACCTGGACCTCGTGGAGCTCGACCTCCCCGGCGTCGTCCTGGGTGAAGACGGTGCGGAGGGTCTCGTGGCGGGCGACGACGGCGAGCCAGGCCCGTGCCAGGTCCTCCCGCGGCGCGGGCTCGGGCAGGCGGAAGGAGATCGCCATCCAGGAGCCGGGGCGCTCCCCCGCGCCGACGTGGCGGCGCTGGTCGAAGGAGACGGGGAGGGCGCGAACCGGGGCGGAGACGCTCACGTCGTAGCCCCACAGCGGCGCGAAGGGGAGCCGCAGGTGCGCGACGTTGGTGAGCCGCATGAGCGGTAGCCTAGC
>NZ_JBQSXW010000023.1:0-39418 GCF_052378625.1 Brachybacterium sp. AOP25-B2-12
AGGCTCTGGTGGGCATGCGGGATCGCCAGCCGAGATCTCTCGCTCATCGATGCACAGGACCGCGGCCACGGACCCGTGACGGGCCTCGCGACCGCGATGACGAATGACCGATCAGAGGCCGGCTGCCACAGCCTGGTCCTCCTTCGCCGGCGCCCCATCGGTGAGCACGCGTCCCAATCCGCCCCGTCCCACCAGGACGACCAGAGCCGACAACGACAGGGCCACACACACGACGGTGACGATGCCCAGCGGAAGCACGGCGGTCGCGCCCGCGAGTCCGACCAGGGGTGCCGCGAGGTCACCGAGGCCGAAGCGCAGGAAGCCGAGCACGGACGAGGCGGTGCCGGCCAGTTCCGGGTAGCCGGCCAGCGCCAGGGATGCCGACGGCGGTGCGGCGAAGGCGACCCCCGATGCGAGGACGAAGAGCGAGACGAGCACGACCACCAGCGGTGCACCCGCCAGCCCCGTGTACAGCAGGCCGAGGGACCCCGCGCCGGTCATCCCGACACCGATGGCCAGGGTGCCGCGCTCGGACCAGCGGTCCGCGGTGCGCCCCGCGATCCAGCCGAAGATCATGTACCCGGCGGAGTTCGCGCCGAACGCGAGGAAGTACCCCTGGGGGGAGAGCCCGTAGCCGTCCTGGAGGATGTAGGTGGCTCCGGACAGGTAGGCGAACAGCACCGCGTGCGTGAGTCCGCAGATCAGCACGGCGCCGACGAACAGTGTGTCGGACAGGAGCTTCCGGAAGTCGCGGAACGACTGGCGCATGCCACCGGTGGTGCGCCGCTGCGCGGGGAGCGTCTCGCGGTAGATCGCGAGGGTGGCGATCATGATGAGAGCGCCCAGGACGGCGAGGAACAGGAAGATCACCCGCCAGTCGGTGAACCGGGCGAGCTGTCCGCGGGCCCGCTGATCTTCTGGCTGATCTACAAGGACAAGGACCAGCTGGTCCGCAATGCGGCCGCCGGCTCCTTCAACTTCGCGGTCACCCTCACGATCGTCTCCTGGGTCGCCGGGATCCTGCAGTTCACCGTGATCCTCGCCCCGCTCGGCTGGCTGCTGTGGATCATCGTCTTCGTGGGCGGGCTCGTGCTCGGGATCATCGCGGCGCTCGCGGCATCCCGCTACGAGCTCTACACGTACCCGCTGACGATCCCGATCCTCACGTGACCGAGCACGCCCCGGTGGCGGCATGACCCGATCGGTGGTCCTGGTCCACGCCGTGCGCAGCTCGCGCACCATGTGGAACGGCCAGATCAAGCGCCTGCGCGCCAAGGGCTTCGAGGTGGTGGTCCCGAACCTTCCCGGCCACGGTGATCGCATGGACCTGCCGTTCACGCGGGACGGCTCCCTCGCGACGATCGACGCGGCCGTCCGCTCGTGCGAGGAGCCGCCGGTGCTCGTCGGGCTCTCGCTCGGTGGGTATCTCACCATCCACTACGCGGCGACGCATCCCGGGAGCATCGCCGCGCTCGTCGCCGCCGACTGCACGGTCGTGCCCGGACCCGCCCTGGCCCGTGCGTACGGGCTGTGGCTGACGATGAAGGACGTCGTCCCCGGTGACGCCGACGCCCGCGTCGCGCGCGCGTTCGCGCGAGCGCACGGGGAGAAGGCCTCCCGGCGCTACTACGGCGGCGGACGCGCCCGACGGGTGGTCCCGGGCGTCGTGCGCACCGTCGGGGCCTTCGACATGATGGCCGATCTCCGCGCGATCGACGTGCCCGTCACCTTCGTCAACGGCGAGTCCGACCCGTTCCGCCGTCACGAGCGACGCTGCCTCGACGCGGTGCGGGACGGGCGCCTGCGGATCCTCGAGGACGCTGGCCACATCGCCAACCTCAACCGTCCCAAGCGGTTCACCCGCTGCATCCGCGACGCGGCGGCCGGGGCACGGCGACCGGTCGAGCTCGCGGGCATCGGCGGCCGCATCGGCTAACCGCGGCCGGGCACGCGCCCCGTCGCGATGAGCTGGGCCAGCTCGTCCTGGAAGCGGAGGCCGTCGGCGTTGCGGTGGGGGAGCATCGCGATGTCGCGCTGGCCGCGCACGTGGACCCGGATCCGCTGGAACGAGCGCCCGCCGTAGGAGGAGCCGAGGACGGCATCCGGAGGGACCTGACGCGAGATCCTGTGGCGTCGGACGACCCCGCCGACCTGCACCTTCATGCATCGGTGGATCGTGACCACCAGCAGGTGCGGGAAGTCCGATCCGACCCCCGGCAGCACCAGGAGCACCTCCTCGTCCGGCGCCAGGACCTTCGTCGGGATCACGTCGCGCAGCGCGAACGAGGCGAACAGCTCGTTGCGGTTCAGCGCCGAGGCGTAGCTGTGTGCGGCGAGGGTCGAGGACATGCCACGAATCTACGGGTGCGGCGCGGGACATGGGGAGTGCTCCCCATATCCCCGAGGCCCGCGACCCCGCTACGGTTCCTGTATCGCAGTGATGGACCGGACGAGATGGGGAGGCATGCCATGGGGGGATTCCTGGGCGCCGACACGCAGGCCCTGCGTGCGCACGCCGATCGGATGCAGGACAGAGCCGCACGCCTCCTGGAGCTGCGGGACGCCCTGCACTCCCGCGTGCTGGACACCTCGATCTGGCAGGGACCGGACGCGGATGCCTTCCGGTCGAGCTGGTCGTCCTCGGTCGCGGCGCCCCTGGCCGGCCGGCACGACGACCTGTCGACCCGGGCGGCACTGCTCGACCGGGAGGCGGACGAGCAGGACGCGGTCTCGGAGACGGACGGATCCACCCAGGGCGGGGGCGAGGGATCGCACGGCGACCCGTCGACGGGCAATCCCCTGCTCGACGTCCTGAAGGGCATCGCCAAGGCGCAAGGGCTGTACAAGAAGATCGACAGCATCCTCGAGTTCGCGCGGCGCATCCCGTCGGCGCTCGACGAGTACGCGCAGCTCGCGGCGCGCGGACTCCAAGGGCTGTGGAGGAAGACCTACCTCGACGAGCTCCTCGGCGACGGGAAGAACTGGCAGAAGATCGGCGAGAAGGTCCTCGGCAAGCTCGGCCTCCCCAGCTCCCTCGGAAAGCTCGACGGGCTGGGCCTGCTCAACAAGCTCGACGACGTGGCGCCGTTCCTCAAGACCGGGGGTCGGGTCCTGGGCAAGCTGCTGCCGGGCGTCGACATCGTCACCGGCGGGATCCAGGCGTTCACCGCCGACAACGACTACGACCGCTGGTCGGGCGGTCTCAGCGCCGCCGGCGGCGCGCTGCTGCTGGCGGCCCCCTTCACCGGTCCTGCCGCGCCGGTCGTCGCCGCCATCGGCGCCGGGCTCGGGGCGGTGTCGATCGGGATGGACCTGGGCAAGATGGTGTGGGAGAACCGCGAGCAGATCGGCCAGTTCCTCGGCGACGCGGCGACGAACGTCGGCAACGTCGTCACGGATGTGAGCGCGGGCATCGGCAATGCGGTCGAGGACCTCGGCACGGGAGTCAGCGACATCGCCGCGAACGTGAGCGCCGGCATCGGCAACCTCGGCAAGGCCTTCGGATTCTGATCCGCGCCGTCCGCACCCCTGCTCTTCCTAGGATGGTCCCATGAGCACCCCCGCACCGACCGAACGTGATGCCGCCGCGGCCTTCGAGCTGCTCGCCGGCGCCGAGGAGTCGCCCCCGGTCCTCGCCGTCCTCACCGACGAGGAGCTGCTGGCCATCGACGGGATCGAGCAGCCCCAGGTCGCGGACACCCCCTTCACCGACCGGGACGACGTCGACGCGGCCGCCTACGCCTCGGCGGCGTTCCGCTCCCTGATCGCCCGGGGCCTCGTCGTCATCGCGGACGACGCGCAGGAGACCGAGGGAGAGCTCCTGACCGGGGGTACCGAACGCCGTGCCCTGCAGCTGGACCGCACCCTGGCGGGCATCACCGCCCTGCGCCGCGGCCCGCTCGGGGTGCTCTCGGCCCACCGTCAGGTGGCGGATCAGCTCACGGAGCTGCTGGTGTACGTCTTCCCCGCGGGCGGGATCCTCGAGGAGCTCGTGACCGTTGACGGGTTCCACCACTTCAGCCTCCCGGTGCGTTCCGCGGTCCCCGAGCGGCTCGCCGTCTACCTCGACCCGCAGGGCGTCGCGGACCAGGACGCCACGGTCTTCTCCGGCACGCTCGAGGACCTCCAGCAGGACGCGGGGATCGTGACGCGCCTCGACGACGCCCGCGCGATCACCGTGCTCGCCGGGACCGGCGCCGGCGGACGCTTCCAGCACACCGTGTTCACCGCGTCCTCGGCCGTCTACGACCTCGACACCGGGGGAGGGGAGCCGGCCCGCGACGTCGAGCTGGTCTCGCTCTCACCGGTCGGGCTGCGGGACCTCCTCGCGGCGCTCGTCCCCGAGCCCGTCACCTCCGCCTGACGCACCGAGCGCCCCGGCGACGCCCGGGGCGCGCCGTCTCGTACGCTGGTGGCCATGGTGTCTCCCGTGCTCCGCGTCGGCTTCGTCCCCGGGGTCGAACCCGACCACTTCGCGCGGCGGTGGCGCGCCGGCGAGCGCGGGGCGCGCCTCGAGCTGGTGCCCGTGGCCCTGTCCCGCCAGGAGGCGGCGCTGGCCGCGGGGGAGGTCGACATGTGCTTCCAGCGCGAGGCCCCCGCCCGCGAGGACCTGCACCGGATCCCGCTGTGGGAGGAGCGCCCCGCGATCGTCGTCGGCACCGAGAACGCGCTGAGCCTGCTCGAGGAGATCGCCGACGCGGACCTCGTCGACGAGACCGAGATCCTGCAGGAGGGCCCGGACGACGCCGTCGATCGCGTCGCGGTCGTCGCCAGCGGCATCGGCTACGCCCGCATGCCGCTGTCCCTCGCGCGCCTGCACCACCGTCGCGACGCCGTGCACCGCCCCGCCACGGACGGCACGCCCACCACGATCTCCCTCGTGTGGCCCCGGGAGTCCGACGATGACCTGCGCCAGGAGTTCGTGGGTGTCGTCCGGGGCCGGACGGTACGCTCGTCGCGCTGAGACCCCGGCCTGCGAGAGGCCGGGGGACCTCGATCGCGCGCCGGGCGCGCAGAACGGAAGGACCCGCATGACCGAGACACACCCGCCGCAGATGAACGTCGAGAGCTTCAACCTCGACCACCGCACGGTCGCCGCCCCCTACATCCGCATCGCGGACCGCAAGGTCCTGCCCGCCGGGGACGTCCTGACCAAGTTCGACATCCGCTTCACCCAGCCCAACGTCGGCCACCTCGACTCCGAGGCCGTGCACTCCCTCGAGCACCTGATGGCCGAGCACATGCGCGACCACACCGACGCCGTCATCGACATCTCGCCCATGGGCTGTCGCACGGGCTTCTACGCGCTCCTCGTGGGCGAGCACACCCCGGAGTCCTTCACGCCGCTGCTGGCCGAGACCCTCGAGGACATCCTCGAGGCCACCGAGGTCCCCGCGGCCAACGAGATCCAGTGCGGCTGGGGCGCCCACCACTCGCTCACCGGCGCCCAGGAGGCGGCCCGCACGTACCTCGCGGCGCGGGAGGAGTGGCTGCAGGTCGACGCCTGAGCCCGCTCAGGCCTCGGTCAGGCCCTCGCGCACGGCGCGCAGGAGGCGCTCGGTGCGCGGATCCTCCGCGATCGCGTCGACCGTGACCACCCGACCCTCGGCATCGGCCAGGGGCACCCGCCAGTTGGGGTACTCCTCGTCGGTGCCGGGCTGGTTCTGGATCCGGCGCTCGCCCACGCAGTCCACCAGGGAGACGCCGATCAGCAGCGACGGCGTGTGCGCGAGGTGGCGGTGCAGGGCGATGATCGTGTCCTCGACCTCGGACTCGCCCCGGTGCTCGGGCAGCAGGCGCTCGGCACGCAGTGCATCGAGCACGCGCTGGCGCGCCGCCTCGTCCGTGGCCAGCTCCTCCTCCAACGGCCGCTCCAGCAGCCCCAGGCGGTTGCGCAGCTCGACGTGATCGCCCGCGAGATACCCGGCGGTCGGCGGCAGGTCGTGGGTGTTGACGCTGGCCAGGCAGAGACGGCGGTACGCCGACGGCGGGAGCGGACGTCCCTCGGCATCGTTCTCGAACCACAGGATCGACGTGCCCAGGATCCCGCGGTCCGCCAGGTAGTCCCGTACCCATGGCTCGAAGGTCCCCAGGTCCTCGCCGATCACGAGGGTGCCCGAGCGCTGCGCCTCCAGCGCCAGGATCCCGATCATCGCCTCGTGGTCGTAGAACACGTACGCGCCCTCGGAGGCGCGGTTGCCCTGCGGGATCCACCACAGGCGGAACAGGCCCAGCACGTGGTCGATGCGCAGGGCGCCGGCGTGGCGCATGAGAGAGCGCAGCATGTCGCGCCACGGGCGGTAGCCGGCCTCGGCCAGGGCATCGGGCCGCCACGGGGGCTGCCCCCAGTCCTGGCCCTGCTGGTTGTACTGGTCGGCCGGGGCGCCGACGGCCATGCCGTGCGCGAGCACGTGCGCCAGGCGCCACGCATCGGCGCCCTGCTGGGTGACGCCCACGGCCAGGTCGTGCATGAGGCCGATCCGCATCCCCGCGTCGTGGGCCGCGGCCTGCGCCGCGGTGAGCTGCTGGTCGAGCTGCCACTGCACCCAGGCGTGCAGGTCGATGCGGCCCGACAGCTCGAGACGCACCTCCTCGAGCTCGGGTGCCGAGGAGTCCTCGAGCACGCGGCGCTGCGCGGGGGTCAGCGTCCCCGCCCGCTCGCGCTCGGCGAGGGCGCACCACAGCGCGAAGTCCTCCAGGCCCGGTCCCTCGGAGGCACGGTAGGCCTCGAAGAGGGCCTGACGACCCGCGGAGCGGGGCTGGGCGAACAGCTCCTCGATCGCCACGAGCTTGGCGGCGAGCACGTCGTCGCGGTCCAGCGCATCGGCGCGGTCGTTCCACGGCGCCACCCCGGCGCGCTCCAGGGCGATCCGCTGGCGTGCATGGTCGGGGGCCGTGGCGTACTCGGCCACGTCCTCGATGCGCAGGTAGAGGGCGCTGGGGAAGCGGCGGGTCACCGGGAGGTACGGGGAGGGCTCCACCGGCGGCACCGGCTCCGAGGCGTGCAGGGGGTTGACCAGGAGGAAGTCGGCGCCGTGGCGGCGGCCGAGGATCGCCGAGAGGTCGCGGGCGTCGGCCAGGTCCCCGATGCCCCAGGACCGATCCGAGCGCACCGAGTACAGCTGGGCCTGGATGCCGATGGCGCGCCGGTCTCCCAGCTTCTCCTGGACCGTGACCCGATGCGGGGTGACCACGAGGTCGCACGCCGCGGTGTCCTCGCCGGAGCGTGCCCGCAGCCGGTGCCATCCCAGCGGCAGTCCGCCGGGGATCGTGAAGGTCGCCTGCCCCCGCAGCCGGCCGTCGATCTCCCGCGCGGGGGTGTCATCGCGGCCCTGGGCGAGCGCATGGGTCGAGCCGTCCTCGAGCACGGCCTCGACGACCAGCGCCGCCCCCTCGTCGACGTGCACCGCGACGGTGCTCTCGCAGTCCTCGCGGACGACGACCACCGGCGGGAGCATCCGGGACCAGAGCGCGGTCTCGCGGGCGGAGCGGATGCGCTCGGCGTCGTGCTCGTCGGTGATCTCGTGGCCGAGCGCCCGCAGGACCGCGGCGAGCGTGTCGTCGGCGACCGCGTGGTGCGCGCCGTCCCAGCCCTGGTAGTCGGTGCCGACGCCGAGCTCGCGGGCGAGATCCCGCAGGGCGGAGGAGTGCTGATCCATGGTCACATCGTATCGGCGCGTCCGCGCCCTCGGGCCCCGCATCCGGACCCGGGCCGCGGGCAGGGCCCCGCTGTCCGCACAGCGGCCCGATCAGGGCCAGCTGGGCAGCCACATCCTCCAGTGCCACTGGGACAGCGGGATCACCTCACCGGTCCAGATCGGCCAGAAGAACGCGCTGACCAGCACGATGAAGGTGAGCAGGGATCCGGTGAACAGCGCCCCCGCGAGGCGTCGGTCGGGGTCGGCGTGCCGGGAGCCGAGCACCAGGCCGAACACGTAGGCCAGGCACATGACGAGCCACGGCTCGTAGACGACCGAGTAGAAGGTGAAGATCGTGCGGTCGGTGTACATCAGCCACGGCAGGTAGCCGCCGACGATGCCCGCGAGCGCCGCGAGGGCGCGGCCGTCCCGCCAGCCGATGGCCAGGACGATGCAGACGACCACGGCGATCGCCCCGAGCCACCAGATGATCGGGTTGCCCACGGAGTTGACCTGGGCGGCGCACTTGGCGACCCGACAGCCCATCTCTCCGTACTCGTACTCGCGGTAGTAGAAGTTCGTGGGGCGCAGCTGCAGCAGCCAGCCCCAGGGATTGGCCTGATAGGTGTGCGGGGTGTTCAGGTGGACGTGGAACTCGTATGCCTCGGCGTGGTAGTGCCACAGGGACCGCAGCGCGTTGAGGATCGGGTTGCCGTCGGGATGCCCGTTCTTCTCGGCCCAGTCCCGGAAGTAGCCCTTCGAGGTCGCGAACCAGCCCGACCAGGAGGCCAGGTAGGTCACGAACGCGCCGCCGACCATGACGAAGAACGCGGGGATCGCGTCGCGGAACAGACCGTTCTCGAGCCAGCGGCGCTCACCCACCCGGCGTCGGGCCCACCAGTCCCACAGGACCGTCAGGATTCCGAGGACCGCGAGCATGTACAGCCCGGACCACTTGACCCCGCAGGACAGGCCCAGCAGGACGCCGGCGGCGATCCGCCAGGGCCGGGGCCCGCCGCGGATCCCGAGGCTCGAGAGGGTGGCGCCGGTGGCCCGGGCGCTCGCGGTCGCGTCCGCGAGGCGGCGACGGAAGGCGTCGCGGTCCAGCAGCAGGCAGCCGAAGGCGGCGAGGCAGAAGAACGACAGCACCATGTCCAGCAGACCCGTGCGGGACATGACGATGTGCAGGCCGTCCACCGCCAGCAGCAGGCCCGCGATCGTGCCCACCGCGGTCGAGCGGAACAGGCGGCGTGCGATCCGCGCGACCATCAGCACGCTGAGCGCTCCGAGCAGGGCCACCGAGATCCGCCAGCCCCACGGGTTGTCGGCCCCGAACAGGGCCTCACCGGCGCCGATCACCCATTTGCCCACCGGCGGGTGGACGACGTACTCGCCCTGCTGGAGGTAGCTGTCGACGTGTCCGGCCTCCCAGGCGGGATTAGGCTCGTCGGGCCAGGCCATCTCCGTGCCGTTCTTCCAGAGCGTGTACCCGTCCTTGACGTAGTACGTCTCGTCGAAGACGAGGGTCCGGATCGAGCCGAGGCCCCACAGGCGCAGCAGGAGCGCCAGGGCGAACACGCCGAGCGCCCAGTACCACGAGGAGACGCGGTCGGTCAGCGGATGCACGCTCAGTCGACGCCGGAGGGAGGCGGTCAGGGTCGCGCGGTCCTCGAGCTCGGGTGTCGAGGGCGCGCCGGCGCCCTCGGGGGTCGAGCCCTCGGCGTCGGGGCCCGAGGCCTCGTCCGTGGTCCCCACCTGTCCGTTCACGGTGGTCATGCTAGGTCATGGGGCCGTGGCGGCCCGGACCGGCGCGCGGTGCGGACGGTCGCCGCCGATCGCCGGGATGTCCCGGGCAAAGTCCCCGCCACGGGATCGTCAGGGTTCATCCCCGGAGGCTCGTGCGCCCTGGACACCGCAGAACCCGCGTTCGTAGCGTCGGGACCATGATGTCCGAAACATCCCCTTCCCGTCCTCGTCCCCACGCCGTGCATCGGACGTCGACGCGCGCCGCGGCAGGTTCCCTGCTGCTGGCCGTGCTGTGCCTGGGCGCCTGTGCGCCTGCTCCCTCGGACCCCGCGCCCTCCCCGCCACCGGAGACCTCCCCGAGCAGGGCGACGGCACCACCGGAGGAGTCGCTGGACGGCGACGATCCCACGACGGCCACCGAGCAGCCGCCGGCACCGTCCCCGTCCGCGGCGCCGGTGCCGCTGACGGCCGAGCCCGCGCAGGACCCCTCGACCGCGGGCTCGACGACACCGGGCACCTCGTCCCGCAATGCGGCCTCGGGCCCGCGCTCCACGGCCGAGGCCGGCGCCGCGACCGCCCCGGCGTCGGCGGGATCCTCGGGCTCGGCGGCCCCCGCCGGACCGGCCGGCGGCACCGACGAGGCGGGCCAGGGGACCGGCGCGGACGCCACCTCGGTGACAGCCGCCCCCGAGAGCCCCCTGTTCGACTCCTCGCTGACCGCGGAGGAGCGCGGCGCCGCGCTCGCGAACCTGTCCGAGGACGAGGTGATCGCCCAGCTCGGCGGGGAGCCCACCGTCGCGGGCGACGACGCCGACCGTGCCGCCGTGCGGACCTCGGTCGTGACGCTGGCCGAGCTCTCGCCCACCCACGCCCTCGAGATGCGCTCGATCATCGGGTGGGAGACCGAGATCCGGATCGACCACGCCTCGACCGGCGGCGGGGCCTACAGCGGCAACGTCATCTGGATCCCGCCGATCGACGACCCGCACGAGCCCTCCGGGATCCTCGCCCACGAGGCGGGCCACGCCGTGTTCGACCAGGGCGGCTACGACGACCGCATCCAGGCCGAGCTGGAGCGGCGTGGACTGGACGACGGCTCCCGCTACGGGAACATCAGCGGCATCATGAACGAGGCCTTCGCCGGGTCCTTCGGGAACCGGGTCGAGCTGCACCAGCACGGGCGCGAGAAGGGGAACCCGGACTACCTGAGGAACCTCCCGTACGCCGCCGACGTCGAGGGCATGGTCACGAACTCCGACAACGCGTACCACGGCTACGTCGGCCCCGGGACCGAGGCGGAGCTCGGCCAGATCCGTGAGATCGCCGCGACCGAGGTGCTGCCGGCGCTGCGCGCCGACTACGGCCTCGCCGAGGATCCGGACCTGGGTCAGGGCATCTGATCGCGGGGGCGGGTCGCGAGCAGGGCGACCACGCCCACGAGCAGCACCATCCCGATCCAGCCCGGTGAGCTCAGGCGCTCGTGGACGATCACGACCGCGAGCAGGGTGGCCACCGCGGGCTCGAGCAGCGTGATCGTCGTCGCGGTGCCCGCGTCCACGCTCGCCAGGCCGATCCCGAACAGCAGGTACCCCAGGAACATCGGCACCAGCGCCATGTACGCGGCGACCGCGAAGGCCTGCGGGGTCGCCACGAACGGAGCACCCGTGAGCGCGAGCACGGGCATGAGGGCGAGACCGCCCAGGCCGAACACCGCCCCATGGCGGCCCGTCGGGGGATCCCGGCCTCCATGAGTCCGTGGGCGATCCGCGAGTACAGCGCGTAGGAGAACCCCGCGACGAGGCCCACCGCGATCCCTGCCACCGTCGATCCGGTCCCCGCCGGATCGGTGCCCAGCTCCGCCGCGCAGAGCAGGGCGCTGCCGAGGATCCCGAGGGCGGCGGCGAGCAGCCACACGCGCCCCAGCGGCCTGCGGTCCACGAGGCGACGCAGCACGCCGGAGGCCAGCGGCGCCGAGGCGAGCGAGACGACGGAGCCGATCGCGACGCCCGCCAGGTGCATCGAGCTGTAGAAGGCGAGGGGATACACGGCCACGGCCGCGGCCCCCATGGCCAGAGGAGCACCGTGGGCTCGCAGAGCCGGCCGTGCCGTGCGCAGCGGGCGCACGGCGATCGCCGCCTGGAGGAGCCCGCCGATCCCGAGCGCGGCGGCGCCGATCGCCAACGGCCCCGCCTCCGGGGCGAACGTCGCGGCCGTGCCCGTCGTGCCCCAGAGCACGGCGGTCAGCGTGATCGCGAGGATCCCCGCCCAGTGGCGCGCTGCCGACGGCTCGGCCGTCCGACGGCGGGCCGGCCACGGGTCGGGCTCGGCGGGGGAGTCGGGCAGGGTCCCGGGCACGCACGCTCCTGACGTCGAGGATCGGCTCATGGTAGCCAGCGGCCACCCGCGTCCGGCGTCCGGCCCGCGCCGCGGGACGGACGGGCCGACCCTACGATGGACCGATGCCCACGACACCGGATGCCGAGCCCGCCGCACGCCCCGGGGTGCTCACCCTCGCGGCCACCCCGATCGGCAATCCCGCGGACGCGTCGTACCGTCTGGTCCGTGCGCTCCTGGACGCGGATCTCGTGGCCGCCGAGGACACGCGGCGCCTCGCACGGCTGTGCCGCGACCTCGACGTCGAGCTGACCGCCTCCGTCGTCGCCTACCACGAGCACAACGAGGGGGAGCGGACCGCATGGCTGCTCGACGCGCTGCGCGAGGGGCACTCGGTGGTGCTCGTGACCGACGCCGGCATGCCGGTGGTCTCCGACCCGGGATACCGCGCGGTGCGCGCGGCGATCGACGCGGATCTGCCCGTGACCATCGTCCCCGGACCCTCCGCGGTGCTCACGGCGCTCGCGGCATCCGGGCTGCCCACGGACCGCTTCGCTTTCGAGGGCTTCGCGCCGCGGGGCGAGGGGCGGCGGGCCGGCGTGTTCGCGGCGCTCGCCGGCGAGGAGCGCACGCTGATCTTCTTCGAGTCCCCGCGCCGCACGGCCGTGACCCTGGCGGCGATGGCGGCGGGCTTCGGGGCCGATCGCCCCGCCGCCGTCGCCCGGGAGCTGACCAAGACCCACGAGGAGGTCCGGCGCGGCACCCTCGGCGAGCTCGCCGCCTGGGCGCAGGACCGCGAGGTCCTCGGGGAGATCGTCCTGGTGGTGGGCGGCTCCCGCACCGTGCGGGCACGCGCGGAGGATCTCGTGGGGCAGGTCGTGGCGCGCACGACGGCGGGCGAGCGCATGAAGGACGCCGCCAAGGCCGTCGCCGCCGCGCACGAGGGCGTCTCCTCCCGGGAGCTCTACGAGCTCGCCCTGCGCCACGACGGCACCTGAGGCCCGCACGGTCCTCGGGGTGGCGACGTCCGGGAGTCCCCGATCCCCGGACGGACGATCGGGCCACGACGCACGAGAGCCCCCGACCAGGAGGTCGGGGGCTCTCGACGGCGTGGGCCGCGGCGGACGCGGCGCCGGATCAGTCCTCGATCTGGATCAGACCGCGCTGGTACGCCTTGGCGAGCCGACGCGGGACCTCGGCCGACCGACCGCGCACGGTGACCGTCACCAGGTCGGCCGGGGTGGCCTTCCACTGGGCGCGGCGCGAACGGGTGCGGGAGCGGGACATCTTGAACTTGGGCACTGCCATGGGGACGCTCCTAGGGGACTGTCCGGTGAGGACGACGAATCTTCGGGTGGCGCCCGGTCCCGGCAGCGGCCCCGGCCCGACCCGGAGGGCCGTGCGGAGGCGCGCGGAACGACGCGCAACGAGGAACCATTGAACCACAGGGCCCGTGCCGGGCACCCCGCCCGGGCCCGTGACCTCCGACACCGCACCCCGTGCACCGGTGGGTGGGGAGGTCTCGTGGAGTTCCCGCACGGTGCCCGGCCCCGTGTCCGGGACAGTCCCAGGTTCCTCCTACGATGGTCCCATGTCGGGCGCCGAGACCACACCTGAACTGACCCCGGGGTCCCGCCCCGAGGGGTCCTCGGCGACCGTCGCGGAGCCGATCCACGCGCGCGCCGCGGTGGACGGGGACCGTCCGCGCCGCGACCGGTCGTGGCCCCCGGTCCCCGCGGCGCTGCCGCTGCCGGTCATCGACAACCACTGCCACCTCGACTTCGCCGACGGCGACCGGGCGCTGTCGGTCGACGAGCAGCTCGCCCGGGCCGCCGAGGCCGGGATCGACGGGCTCATCACCATCGGCTCGGACCGAGCGGCCGCGCTGTGGACCGCGGACCTCCTGGCGCACGACGACCGCCTGCGCGGCGGCGTGGCCGTCCACCCCAACGAGGCGGCCCTGCTCGCCCGCGGCCACGACCACGACGGGCAGCCGATGATCCCGCTGGACGAGGCGATCTCCGAGATCACCGAGCTCGTGCGCGGCCCCGGCATGATCGTGGTGGGGGAGACGGGACTGGACTGGTTCCGCACCTCCCGGGACGACGAGCAGGCACGCACCGCACAGCTCGACGCCTTCCGGGCGCACATCGCCCTGGCCAAGGAGACCGGCCTGCCGATGCAGATCCACGACCGCGACGCCCACCGGGATGTCCTGGACGTGCTGGACGCCGACGGCGCCCCCGAGCGCACCGTCCTGCACTGCTTCTCCGGGGACGCCGAGTTCGCGCGGGCGTGCCTGGACCGCGGCTTCTACCTCTCCTTCGCGGGCAACGTGACGTTCAAGAACGCCCAGAACCTGCGGGCGGCGCTCACCGAGGCCGGCCTGGAGCATGTGCTCGTCGAGACCGACGCCCCGTTCCTGACGCCCGTGCCCCACCGGGGACGCCCCAACTCCTCGTACCTGATCCCGCTCACGATGGCGCAGATCGCCGCGTCCACGGGCTCGAGCCTCGAGGAGGCCTGCCGGCGGGTCCGCGCGACCACCCTCGAGGTCTACGGATGGCCCACCGCATGACCGACACCCTGCTCACGCCGCGCGACATCCGTGACCTCGCCGCCCGCGGCGGCGTGCACCCCAGCAAGCAGCGCGGCCAGAACTTCCTCATGGACCCCAACACGGTGCGCGCGATCGTCCAGCGTGCCGGCGTCCGGGAGGGGGAGACCGTGCTCGAGGTGGGCCCTGGGCTCGGCTCCCTGACCCTGGGCCTGCTCGAGGCCGGGGCGTCCGTGGTCGCCGTCGAGCTCGACCGCGGCCTGGTGCAGCTGCTCCCGCAGACCCTCGCCGAGCGCGGCATCGACGCGGACCGCATCGCGCTGATGCACGCCGATGCGCTCACCGTCACCGAGCTGCCGATCCCCGCAGGCGGTGCGGCCCCCGTGCGGCTCGTCGCGAACCTGCCCTACAACGTGGCCACACCCATCCTGCTGACCATGCTCGAACGGTTCACGCAGCTCCGCGACGCGCTCGTGATGGTCCAGTCCGAGGTGGTGGACCGCCTCGTCGCGGGCCCCGGCTCGCGTACCTACGGCTCCCCGAGCGTCAAGGTCGCCTGGTACGGCTCCGCCGAGCGCTCCGGGACCATCTCGCGCCAGGTGTTCTGGCCCGTGCCCAACGTCGACTCCGCGCTCGTGCAGGTGGTGCGGCGGGACGTGCCGCTGGGGGACGAGACCGACCGCCGCGAGACCTTCGCCGTCGTCGACGCCGCCTTCGCCCAGCGCCGCAAGACCCTGCGCGCCGCCCTCGCCGGCTGGGCCGGGAGCGCCGCCCGCGCCGGGGACCTGCTCGCGGCGGCGGGCATCGATCCCTCGCGCCGCGGAGAGACCCTCGAAGTCGAGGACTTCCTCGCGATCGTCCGTGCGGCCCGCGAGGTGTCCCCATGACCGCCCTGCCGGTGGACGGCCCCCCGACGCCCCTGTCCCGCGTTGTCGTCCGCGCCCCGGGCAAGATCAACCTGTCGCTCGCCGTGGGCGGTGTCGACGGACGCGGGTACCACCAGCTCGCGACGGTGTTCCATGCCGTCGGGCTCTACGAGACCGTCACCGTGCAGCCCTCGGACGTGCTCACCCTCTCGGTGACCTCCCACGTGGTCGGGGACGTCCCCCTGGACGACTCCAACCTCGCCCTGCGCGCCGCGAAGCTGCTGCAGGAGCGCCACGGCGTGACCGCGGGTGCCGCGATCCACGTGGACAAGGAGGTCCCCGTCGCCGGCGGCAT
This sequence comes from Brachybacterium sp. AOP25-B2-12, assembly GCF_052378625.1. Lineage (NCBI taxonomy): Bacteria > Bacillati > Actinomycetota > Actinomycetes > Micrococcales > Dermabacteraceae > Brachybacterium > Brachybacterium sp. AOP25-B2-12. The sequence goes on from NZ_JBQSXW010000023.1 coordinate 15,496, forward strand.
GGGCGGAGGGTCCGCGGACGCCGCGGCGACCCTCATCGCCCTGAGCCGGCTCTGGGGTCTGCGCCTGGCACCGGACGAGCTGCGGCGCCTCGGCGCGGACCTCGGAGCGGACGTCCCCTTCGCGATGCTGGGCCACACGGCGCTGGGCCGCGGCAAGGGCGACGACCTCTCCAGCGTGCTCACCAGCGGGGACTGGACGTGGGTGCTGGCCTCACCGGGCGGGCACCTCTCGACACCCGCGGTCTACGGACGCTTCGACGAGCTCATGCTCGAGATCGGCCGGGAGGTCCCGCGGATCCCCGAGCCCGACGCGATCCAGCTGCAGGCCCTGCGCAGCGGCGACGTGCACCTGCTGGGCCAGACGCTGCACAACGACCTGCAGGCCGCGGCCTTCTCCCTGCACGAGCATCTCGAGGACCTCGTGACCCTCGCCGAGACCTCCGGGGCCTGTGGCGCCGTCGTCTCGGGATCGGGCCCGACCATCGCGGTCCTCGCCCGCGACCGCGACCACGCCCACGAGCTCGCCGGGATCCTCTCCGGCTCCGGGCGGGTGGGTCTGTGCCTGGTCACCGAGGGATCGGTGCCGGGGGCCAAGGTCGTGGTCGAGGGCTGAGCGCCCTCCGCCGTGGTGCGTCCTGCGTGGCCGTGCGTCCTGTGGCCGGTCATCCTGCGATCTCCGACAGCTCCAGCCACCGCTCCTCGAGCCGGTCCACCTCGGCCTGGACCTCGTGCAGCTCGGTGTTCATGGCCGCGAGGCCCTCGAAGTCGCTCGGGTCGTGATCGGCCATGCGGGCATGGATCCTCGCGGTGCGCTCGGAGAGCTTGGCGAGCTTGCGCTCGGTGGCGTTGAGCTCCTTGCGGGCGGCGTGGTCCTCGGCGGCCGTCAGGCCCGAGGCTCCGGCCGGATGCGCGGTGTCCGTCGCCTCGGCGGCGGGTCCGTTGGCGGCGCGCCGCTCGTGCGCGGCGGAGAGCCGCAGGTACTCCTCGATGCCGCCGGGGAGGTGGCGCACGTGCCCGTCGAGCACCGCGTACTGCAGATCGGTGACGCGTTCGAGCAGGTAGCGGTCGTGGGAGACCACCACCAGCGGGCCGGGCCAGGTGTCCAGGAGGTCCTCCATGGCCGCGAGCATGTCGGTGTCCATGTCGTTGGTGGGCTCGTCGAGCACCAGCACGTTGGGCTCCTCGAGGAGCGTCAGCAGCAGGTCCAGCCGGCGCTGCTGCCCGCCGGAGAGCCGGCGGATCTGCACCTTCTGATGCGCGGTGGAGAACCCGAGCCGTTCGAGCAGCTGCCCGGGGGTGACCTCGTCCTTGCCCGCACGGAAGGTGGTGCGGTAGCGCCCGATGACGTCGGAGACCTTCTCGTCCATGATCTCGGCGAGCCCGGTGAGGCGCTGGGACACCTGGCGCACCGTGACCGTCTTGCCGCGGCGCACCCGACCTGCCATGGGTGCCAGGTCCCCGGTCACCAGGGCCAGCAGCGTCGACTTGCCGGCGCCGTTGGGGCCCAGCACGCCGATCCGGTCCGCCGGGCCGATGCTCAGGGTCACGTCGGTCAGCACGGGGCGTCCGTCGTACCCGGCGGTCACGTCGTCGATGTCGATGATGTCGCGGCCCAGGCGGCTCGTGGCCAGCTGGCTGAGCGCCACCGTGTCCCGCACGGGCGGCTCCCCGGAGATCAGCTCGTTGGCGGCGTCGATCCGGAACTTGGGCTTGGACGTGCGGGCGGGCGCTCCGCGGCGCAGCCACGCGAGCTCCTTGCGCATCAGGTTCTGGCGCCGTGCCTCGGTGGCCGCGGCCTGCCGGTCGCGTTCGACGCGCTGGAGCACGTACGCGGCGTACCCGCCGTCGAACGGCTCGACGATCCCGTCGTGGACCTCCCACATGCGGGTGCACACCGCATCGAGGAACCAGCGGTCGTGCGTCACGACGACGAGCCCGCCTGCGCGGGAGCTCCAGCGGCGGCCCAGGTGCTCGGCGAGCCACGAGATGCCCTCGACGTCGAGGTGGTTGGTGGGCTCGTCCAGCAGCAGGATGTCGTCGTCGCCCACCAGCAGCTCGGCGAGGTGCACGCGCCGGACCTGGCCGCCCGAGAGCTCGGAGAGGTCCGTCCCGAGCGGGATGCCGCCGAGCAGCCCGGAGAGCACGTCGCGGATCCGCGGGTCCGACGCCCATTCGTGCTCGGGCCGATCGCCGACGACGCGCTCGCGGACCGTGGTGCCCGGCGTGGCGTCGTCCTGCTGGTCGAGGACGCCCACCCGGACGCCGCCACGCACGGTGACACGGCCGGAGTCGGCCTCGCGCTGCTGGGCCAGCAGGCGCAGGAGGGTCGACTTGCCGTCGCCGTTGCGGCCGACGACGCCGATCCGGTCGCCCTCGTCGATCCCGAGGGTGACGTCCTGGAGCAGGACGCGCTCGGGGAGGGAGACGTGGAGGTTCTGGGCTCCGAGGAGATGGGCCATGGGGGAGGTGGTGCCTTTCTGAGCCGGGAGCGACGGCCCGACGGTGTCGGGGGCGCCCTCCCGGATCGGGTCGGACGTCCCGACTCAGTCCTTGGGGGACACGTCGGATTCGAAGGGGTGCAGGAGCTCGCGGAGGGAGGCGGCGAGCACGCCGCGGTCCCGCGGGGACAGCGGCGCCAGCAGGCGCTCCTCTGCGGCGAGCAGACGCTCCATCGCCGCGTCGACGTGCTCGATGCCCGCCGGCCGCAGGGCGATCCGCACGGCACGCCGGTCCCGCTCGTCACGGGTGCGGGTCACCAGGCCCCGGGCCACGAGCTTGTCGATCCGGGTGGTCATCGTCCCGCTGGTCACGAGCGTCTGGTGCATGAGGGCGCCGGCCGAGACCGGCTCGTCGCCCGCACGGCGCAGCGCCGAGAGGACGTCGAACTCCCAGCCCTCGATGTCCGAGGAGGCGAAGGCCTCGCGGCGGGCGGTCTCGAGGTGGCGTGCCAGGCGCGAGACCCGGGACAGCACCGCCAGCGGCGCGGTGTCCAGGTCGGCGCGGGCGTCCGCCCAGCCCGCGAGGATGCGGTCGACCTCGTCGGGGCCGGGAGCGGGTGCGGACATGGGGAGAGTCTAGGGGCGCGGCCGTCACCGGAGGCTGCCGGGGCGTCCCACGTCACCGGGCCCGCGGCCCGTTCAGCGCCGGCGCAGGACGGGCTCGCGCTCGAGCGCGCCCAGGCCGAACCACGAGAGGTTCACCATCTTCGCCGCGACGACCTCCTTGGAGGGCGTGCGGGTCTCCAGCCACCACTGCCCCGTGTAGGCGACCATGCCCACCAGCATCTGCGCGTACAGCGCGGCGTCCTTGGCGGCGAAGCGCCGCATCCGCAGCTGGACGGCGAGGATCGACTCGACCTTCGCGGCGACGTCCCCCAGCAGCGAGGAGTACGTGCCGGTCGCATGCGTCGAGGGGGAGTCCCGCACGAGGATCCGGAAGCCGTCCTCGTGGGTGTCGATGTACGTGAGGAAGGCGAGCGCCGCACGCTCCATGAGCACCCGCGGATGCTGGCGGGCATCGGCCAGGGCCGCCTCGAGACTGCCCAGCAGCGCCTGCGTCTCCCGGTCGACGACGACGGCGTACAGCCCCTCCTTGCCCCCGAAGTGCTCGTACACGATGGGTTTGGAGACCTTGGCGCGGGCGGCGATCTCCTCGACGCTCGTGGCGTCGTACCCCTTCTCCGCGAACAGGGCGCGGCCGATGGTCACGAGCTGCTCACGTCGCTCCCGACCCGTCATCCGCGCTCCGCGCGGGCGCGGGGTGCCCCTGTCCGCCATGGATGGCAGTCTGGCACAGCGCTCCGGGTGGCACCGGTCGCCTGCGACGCCCCGGCGAGGACGCGCCCGCAGGTCCCGGGGGTGTTCGGGACGGACGGCTCCTCGGCCGGGACGCCCCGGACGGTAGGATCCCCGATGCGCCCGCGAGCGACGATCCGCCATGGTGTAATCGGCAACACCTCAGATTTTGGTTCTGAAGTTTCAGGTTCGAGCCCTGATGGCGGAACGCCCTCCGGACACCCGGATCCCCACTCGAGGAGCACACCGCGTGACAGTCCACGCCCCCCAGGCCGTCGTCGTCCTCGCCGCAGGTGCGGGCACCCGCATGCGGTCCAAGATCCCCAAGGTCCTCCACCCGATCTGCGGCCGCTCGCTGCTCATGCACGCCGTGACCGCGGCCGCGGGGCTCGACCCCCGCCAGCTCGTCGTCGTGGTGCGCCACCAGCGCGAGCTCGTGGCCCAGCACCTCGCCGAGAACGCCCCCGAGGCGCTCATCGCCGACCAGGACGAGATCCCCGGCACCGGGCGCGCCGTCCAGTGCGGCCTGGAGCACGTCACCGCCGAGGCCGGCACCGTGCTGGTCACCTACGGGGACGTGCCGCTCCTGGACACCGACACCTTGGCCCAGCTGATCGCCGCCCACGAGGACGGCCGCAATGCCGTCACGGTGCTCACCGCCCGTGTGCCCGACCCCACGGGCTACGGCCGGATCCTGCGCGACGTCACCGGCACCGACGTGCTCGGGATCGTCGAGCACAAGGACGCCGACGAGGCCCAGCGCGGCATCGACGAGGTCAACTCCGGCATCTACGCCTTCGACCTCGCCGTGCTGCGCTCCGCGCTGTCCCGGGTCACCGCCGACAACGCCCAGGGCGAGGTCTACCTGACCGATGTGCTGGCGATCGCCCGGGCCGACGGCGGTGCCGTGCGGGCGCTCGTGACCGAGGACCCCGTGCTCGTCGAGGGCGCCAACGACCGCGTCCAGCTCGCCGTGCTCGGCGCGGAGATGAACCGTCGCATCGCCGAGCGCCACATGCGCGCCGGCGTCGGCATCATCGATCCCTTGACCACCTGGATCGACGCCGAGGTCACCATCGGCCAGGACACGGTCCTCGAACCGGGCGTGCAGCTGCAGGGCGCCACCGACATCGGCGAGGACGCCCGCATCGGGCCCGACACCACCCTCAAGGACACGGTCGTGGCCCGCGGGGCGAGCGTCGTGCGCACCCAGGCGTTGCTGGCGGAGATCGGCGAGGGCGCCACCGTGGGCCCCTTCACGTATCTCCGCCCCGGCACCGTCCTGGGTGCCGGCGGCAAGATCGGCGGGTTCTGCGAGACCAAGAACGCCCACATCAAGGACGGCGCGAAGGTCCCCCACCTCAGCTACGTCGGCGACGCCGAGATCGGGGAGGGCACCAACATCGGCGCCGCCACGATCTTCGCCAACTACGACGGGGTCACCAAGCACCGCTCGACCGTGGGCCGCCACGTCCGGATCGGCAGTGACAACGTGCTGGTGGCACCCGTCGTGATCGGCGACGGCGCGGCCACCGGAGCGGGCACGATCGTGCGCAAGGACGTGCCGCCGGGGGCGCTCGCCGTCAGTGCCGTGACCCAGCGGAACATGGAAGGATGGACGCGGCGTCGCCGTGAGGGGACCGCGTCCGCCCGCGCGGCCGAGGAGGCCCAGCGGGCCGCGGACCAGGACGACGCAGCACAGCACGACGCAGCACAGCACGACGAAGCACAGCAGGCCGCAGGACAGCAGGCATCGGCCGGCGAGCCCACCACGCCGGCCACCACGGATCCCACCGAGGAGCAGAACAACCGATGAGCGGAATCGTCACCACGGGGGAGAAGCGCCTCGTCCTCGCCTCCGGACGGGCCCACCCCGTCCTGGCCCAGGAGGTCTCCGAGGAGCTCGGCGTCGAGGTCCTCCCGATGGACGCCTGGGACTTCGCCAACGGCGAGATCTACGTGCGCTACGGGGAGTCCGTGCGCGGCACCGATGTGTTCGTCCTCCAGAGCCACCCGGCGCCCATCAACACCTGGCTGATGGAGCACCTCATCATGATCGACGCCCTCAAGCGGGCGTCGGCCAAGCGCATCACGGCGATCGCCCCGAGCTTCCCCTACGCCCGCCAGGACAAGAAGCATCGCGGCCGCGAGCCGATCTCTGCGCGCCTGGTCGCCGACATGTACCAGACCGCCGGCATCGACCGTCTCATCTCGGTGGACCTGCACGCCCCGCAGCTGCAGGGCTACTTCGACCGGCCCGTCGACCACCTGATGGCGCTGCCGATCCTCGCCGACTACGTCGACCGCAAGTACTCCCAGGAGGACATCGTCGTGGTGTCCCCGGACGCCGGGCGGATCCGCGTCGCCGAGCAGTGGGCCAAGCGCCTGGGCGGGATCGGGCTGACCTTCATCCACAAGTCGCGCGACCCCAAGCAGCCCAACAAGGCGGTCGCCAAGCGCGTGATCGGCGACGTCAGCGGCAAGACCTGCATCCTCGTGGACGACATGATCGACACGGCGGGCACGATCGTCCAGGCCGTCGACGCGCTGCGCGCCCACGGGGCGGCCGCCGTCGTCGTGGCCACCACCCACCCGATCCTCTCGGACCCCGCCACCGAGCGCCTGCGCAACAGCGGCGTCACGGAGGTCATCTGCACCAACACCCTCCCGGTGCCCCCCGAGAAGCAGTTCCCCGAGCTCACGCAGCTCTCGATCGCGCCGCTCATCGCCCGCGCGATCCGTGCGGTGTTCGACGACGGCTCGGTCACCAGCCTCTTCGACGGCGAGGTCTGATCGCCCGCGGGTGACGCGACCCACACCGGCCCGCCGGGCCGTGGAGCGCGTCGCCCGCGCGTGCTAGATTCCCCCGGTCACCTCGGCGAGGGAGCGGACCTGCGTCCGGCTCCGTGATCGACGCGGTGCGGATCATCGCCCGCCCCTGCGGCGGCCCGGTCCGCGGTGCGTGTCGGCTCGTCACCCGTCACGACATCAGGAGCACACCATGCCCGAGAAGCTCTCGGTCACCCAGCGCGACGACTTCGGCAAGGGCGCCGCCCGCCGCATCCGCCGCGACGACAAGATCCCCGCCGTCCTGTACGGCCACGGCACCGAGCCGCTGCACCTCACGCTGCCCGGTCACGAGACCGCTCTGGCGGCCCGCAACTCCAACGCCCTGCTGGAGCTGGTCCTGCCCGACGGCGACAGCCACCTCGCCCTCCTCAAGGACATCCAGCGCCACCCGCTGTCGCGTCTGATCACCCACCTCGACCTGATCCTGGTGCGCCGCGGCGAGAAGGTCGAGGTCGACATCCCCGTCGTCCTGATCGGCGAGCCCTCCGCCCCGGCGATCGCCGTGGTCGACTCCCAGCACCTGACGCTCAGCGTCGACGCGCTGAAGGTCCCCGAGCAGATCGAGATCGACGTCGAGGAGAAGGAGGAGGGCTTCCAGCTCTTCGCCGGCGACGTCGTGCTTCCCGAGGGTGCCGAGCTGGTCACGGACGCCGAGACCCTCGTGGTCGCCGTCCAGATCCCGCGCGTCGAGGAGGAGCCCGAGGACGAGGAGACCGCAGAGTCCGAAGACGCCGAGGGCTCCGAGGAGGAGTCCACCGAGGAGTGATCCTCGCCGACGGAGGGACCGCGCCCCGCGCGTGATCCCTCCCTCACATCCCTCGCCACCGGGGCGTCGTGCAATGCGCGGCGCCCCGGTAGCGTTGTGCCCGAGAGTCATGGAGACACAGCGATGAGCACCGCCCACCTCGTGGTCGGCCTCGGCAACCCGGGGTCGTCCTATGCCCGCACGCGCCACAACATCGGACAGATGGTGCTCGACCACATCGCCGCGCAGACCGGTGGCACGTTCTCCTCCGCCCGCCGCGCCCAGGCGCGTGTCGTCGAGGGGTACCTCGGCGCCCCCGGCAGCGGTGCCCGCACGATCCTCGCCGAGCCCACCTGCTACATGAACCTCTCCGGAGGCCCGGTGCGCGCCCTCGCGGACTACTACGACGTGCCGCCTGCCCGCATCGTCGTCGTCCACGACGACGTCGACCTGCCCTTCGACACGATCCGCGTCAAGCTCGGCGGCGGCGAGGGCGGGCACAACGGCCTGCGCGACATCACCAAGGCGCTCGGCACCAAGGACTACCTGCGGGTCCGCGTGGGCGTCGGCCGACCCAGCGGCCGCAAGGACACCGCCGACCACGTCCTCGCACCGTTCACCGCGACCGAGTCCAGGACCCTGCCGATCCTCGTCGACGACGCCGCCGAGGCCGTCGCCCAGCTCGTCCTCGAGGGGCTCGTCCCCACCCAGCAACGATTCCACTCCCGGGAGGCACGATGACCGCCACCACCAGCAGCAGGCCCGGGACGCAGGCGGCCACGGCGCCGCTGGCTCCGCTGCTCGACCTGTTCTCCGCCGGCCCCGACCTCACCGCGATCCGCGACCTCGCGGCGGGGGAGGATCGGATCAGCGCCGTCACCGCGCCGGAGGGGCTGCACCCCTTCGTGGCCGCGGACCTCGCCCGGCGCGCGAGCGCGCAGGCCCCGATCGTCGTGGTCACCGCGACCACCCGTGCCGCCGAGGACGTCGTCGCGGCGCTCGGCTCGCTGATCGGCACCGAGCACGTGGCGCTGTTCCCGGCGTGGGAGACCCTGCCCCACGAGCGGCTCTCGCCGCGCTCGGACACGGTGGCCCGGCGCCTGGCGACCCTGCGCCGCGTCGCCCACCCCGAATCCTCCGTGCCCGTCCACGCCCTGGTGCTGCCGGTCCGCAGCCTCATGCAGCCGATCGCCGCAGGCCTGGGGGACCTCGTGCCCGTCCAGGCCCACGTCGGCGACGAGCGCCCCCTGGACGCCCTCGTGACCGCCCTCGTGGATGCCGCCTACACCCGCGTCGACATGGTCGAGCGGCGCGGCGAGTTCGCGGTCCGCGGCGGGATCCTCGACGTCTTCCCGCCCACCGAGCCCCACCCCGTGCGCGTCGAGCTGTTCGGCGACGAGATCGACGAGATCCGGTACTTCTCGGTCGCCGACCAGCGCTCCCTCGAGCCGGTCGAGCACGGCCTGGACGCCCCGCCCTGCCGGGAGATCCTCCTGACCGATGCGGTGCGCGAGCGCGCCCGCACCATGGCCGGCGAGCTGCCGGGCGTGCGCGACATGCTCCTGCGGATCGCCGAGGGCGTCGCCGTCGACGGCATGGAGTCCCTGAGCCCCGTCCTCGTGGACACGATGGAGCAGCTCGTCGACACGATCCCCGGCCACGGCACCCTGCTGGTGCTGGACCCCGAGCGGGTCCGCTCCCGCGCCGAGGAGTTCGTCGCCACGACCGACGAGTTCCTCGCCGCCGCCTGGTCGAGCGCCGCCGCCGGGGGAGGGCTGCCCATCGACGTCGGCGCCGCGAGCTTCGTGCCGCTGGCCGATGTCCGCGAGCGCGCGCTGAGCGGCGGGCACCGCTGGCTGACACTGTCGCCGTTCGGCCTCGAGACCGACACCGACCTCACCGTGGGCGCCGTCGCCCATCCCGGCTACGCGGGCCGTCCCGCCGAGGCCGCGCGCGACCTCGAGAAGCGCCGCGTCCAGGACTGGCGGATCGTCCTGACGATGACCGGCACGGGCTCGGCCCGCCACGTCACCGAGAGCCTGCGCGAGGCGGGCCTGCCCGCCCGCTTCGACGCCGACCTCGCCGATCCGCCCCGACCCGGGGAGGCCGTCGTCACCGTCGGCTCCTTCCTCGAGGGCGTCGTCGACGAGGCCACCCGCCTCGTGCTCGTCTCCGAGCGGGACCTCACCGGCAAGTCCGGCGCCCGCCGCAGCGGCGAGCGCAGGATCCCCTCGCGACGCCGCAACGTCGTGGACCCGCTGCAGCTGCGCCCGGGCGACCACGTCGTCCACCAGCACCACGGCGTGGGCCGCTTCGTCGAGATGACCAGCCGCACCGTCGGGACGGGCGCCAAGCGCGCCACTCGCGAGTACCTCGTCATCGAGTACGCGGCGTCGAAGAAGGGCCAGCCGGGGGACCGGCTGTACGTCCCCAGCGACCAGCTGGACCAGGTGACCAAGTACGTCGGCGGCGAGGACCCGGCCGTCAACAAGATGGGCGGCTCGGACTGGTCCAAGACCAAGTCCCGGGCCCGCAAGGCGATCCGCGAGATCGCCGGAGAGCTCGTGCGCCTGTACTCCGCCCGCCAGAACGCCGCCGGGCACGCCTTCGGCCAGGACACACCCTGGCAGCGCGAGCTCGAGGACTCCTTCGAGTTCGTCGAGACGCCCGACCAGCTCTCCACCATCGACGAGGTCAAGGCCGACATGGAGAAGCCGATCCCGATGGACCGGCTGATCTGCGGCGACGTGGGCTACGGCAAGACCGAGATCGCCGTGCGCGCCGCGTTCAAGGCCGTCCAGGACGGCAAGCAGGTCGCGGTGCTGGCACCGACGACGCTGCTGTCCCAGCAGCACCTGGACACCTTCACCGAGCGCTTCGCGGGCTTCCCCGTGACCGTCCGGGCGCTCTCGCGCTTCCAGACCGCCGCGGACTCCGAGCGCACCATCGAGGGCCTCCTCGACGGCAGCGTCGACGTGGTGATCGGCACCCATCGACTGCTCACGGGCCAGGTGCGGTTCAAGGACCTCGGGCTGATCATCGTCGACGAGGAGCAGCGCTTCGGCGTCGAGCACAAGGAGACCCTGAAGGCGCTGCGCACCGACGTGGACGTGCTGTCGATGTCCGCCACCCCGATCCCGCGGACCCTCGAGATGGCGGTCACCGGGATCCGCGAGATGTCGACCCTGCAGACGCCGCCCGAGGAGCGCCACCCGGTGCTCACCTACGTCGGCGCCGAGGACGACAAGCAGATCACCGCCGCGATCCGCCGCGAGCTGCTGCGCGAGGGCCAGGTGTTCTTCATCCACAACCGGGTCGAGGACATCGACCGCACCGCCCAGCGGATCCGGGACCTCGTGCCGGACGCCCGTGTCGAGGTGGCCCACGGCAAGCTCAGCGAGCACCAGCTCGAACGGGTGATCGTGGACTTCTGGGAGAAGCGCTTCGACGTCCTCGTGTGCACCACGATCGTCGAGACGGGCCTGGACATCTCCAACGCCAACACGCTCATCGTGGAGAACGCCGACCGCTTCGGCCTCTCGCAGCTGCACCAGCTGCGCGGCCGGGTGGGGCGTTCGAGCGAGCGCGCCTACGCGTACTTCCTCTACCCGCCCACCAAGCCCCTCACGGAGCTCGCGAGCGACCGCCTGACGACGCTGGCCACCCACACGGACCTCGGCGCCGGCATGCAGGTCGCCATGAAGGACCTCGAGATCCGCGGCGCCGGCAACCTGCTGGGCGGCGAGCAGTCCGGCCACATCGCGGGCGTCGGCTTCGACCTGTACGTCCGCATGGTCGGTGAGGCCGTCAGCGCCTTCAAGGGCGAACCGCAGGAGCAGACCAGCGACGTCAAGATCGAGCTGCCCCTGGACGCCCACATCCCGCACGACTACATCGGCTCCGAGCGCCTGCGGCTGGAGGCGTACGCGAAGCTCTCGGCCGCCGACTCGCGCGAGAAGATCGAGGCGATGATCGCCGAGCTCACCGACCGCTACGGGACGCCGCCCGCCCCCGTGCAGGTGCTCCTGGACGTCGCCAGGTTCCGGCTGGACTGCCGGGCCGCCGGGATCGACGAGGTCCAGGCGCAGGGCAAGATGATCCGCTTCGCCCACATCGAGCCCGCGGACTCCGCGGCGATGCGGATGCGCCGCCTCTACCCGGGCACGATGTTCAAGCCCGCCCTGCGCCAGGTGCTCGTGCCGCGCCCGATGACGTCCCGTCTGGGCGGGAGCGAGTTGCGCGACGCGGAGGTGCTGACCTGGGCCCGCACGGTGCTGCAGGACCTGGGCGCGACCCCCGCCGCCTCGGCCGCGTGAGCACGGTGTCCGCACCGCGTGTCCTTCTGGTGGCCGTCTCGCCGCTCGGCACCCCGGGGCTGCTGGGCGCCTCGACCTGGGACGCGGTGCGCCAGGCCGGCGGGGTGCTCGTCTCCCTGCGCGACCCCGCGTGGCGTGACCTCCTCACCGAGGCCGGCGCGACGCTGCTGCCGGCGGGCGATCGTTCGACGGACGCGGACACGCTCACGGCCGCACTGCCCGAGGCCGACCTGCCCGAGGTCACCCGGCCCGTGGGCGCCCGCATCGTGTGGCTGGTCGACGCTCCGGACCTGGACGCCGCGACCGAGAGGGCGCTGACGGCCGTGCGACGGATCGGCCTCGAGGACACCGACCTCCGGACGCTCCCGGCGCCCGCGGATCCGCCCGGCGCGCAGCTGCTGCGATCGGTGCAGATCATGGATGCCCTCCGCTCGCCCGGCGGCGACGCCTGGAGCGCCGGGCAGACCCATCGCTCCCTCGCCCGCTACCTCCTCGAGGAGAGCCACGAGGTGCTCGACGTCATCGAGCAGCCCGCCTCCCACCCCGCCGGCGCGCTCACGGACGAGCTGGGGGACATCCTCTTCCAGATCGTCTTCCACGCCCGGCTGGGCCAGGAGGCCGCCGAGCCCTGGTCCGTCGACGACGTCGCCCGCTCGCTCAACGCCAAGATGGAGCGCCGCAACCCCCACGTGTTCGGCACCGCCACGGACACCGCCCTGGAACACCGGGACGATGTCGAGGAGATCGTCGCCCAGTGGCACGGCGTCAAGGCCGCCGAGGGGCGTCCCGCGGGGCTGCTCGACGGGGTCCCCACGCGCCTGCCCGCCCTCCAGCGCGCCGCCAAGGCGGTGCACCGCGCCCGTTCGGCGGGGACGCTCGATGCCCTGCTGGCGACGGCAGACCGCGCCGTCGAGGACGATCCCGCCCTCGCGGGACGGTCCGTGGCCCGTGCGCTCCTGGACCTCGTCGTCGAGGCCGAGGCCCGGGACGAGGACCCGGAGTCCTCGCTGCGCACCCTGCTGGGCCGCCTCGGCACCGACGCGACCCGATCCCCGCAGGGGGATTGAGGCGTCGTGGACCACCTCGGCGTGCTCGCCGGCTGCTTCGGGTACGCCGTGCTCGGGGCGATCGTCCCGTTCCTGAACACCGAGCTGATCGCCGTGACCGTCCCCGCCGCCACCCACACCCCGCCGCTGCTCGTGGCCGTCGTCCTGGGCATCGGGCAGACGCTGGGCAAGACCCCGTACTGGCTGGCCGGGTGCGGCGCGGATCGCTGGAGCAGGCTGCGGCGGGAGCGCCCGGAGAGCTCCCGGCGCCGCCGTCGACCGCTCCCGTCGTTCCTGGCACGCCCCGTGGCCTGGCTGCGCCGGGTCAGCGAGGCCGTCATGACCTGGGGACGCCGGGGCGGCCTGCGCATGATGGCGGTGAGCCTGGCCTCGGGCGCGGTCGGGATCCCGCCGTTCACCCTGTGGCCCGTCGCGGCGGGCGCGATCGACCGGCGCTGGTGGCGGTTCGCGGTGCCCGCGATGATCGGCCGGATCGGGCTCTACACGGTGTTCGCCCTAGCGCCGGGACTGGTCCTGGGCACCCGCTGAAGGTCCCGCTCGCGGACCGTAGACTGATCCCGACGGCCCGTGACCACCGGGCCACCGCATGACCTTCAGCGACTAGGAGCACATGCCCATGGCAGTCATCGACGCCCTCTACGCCCGCGAGATCCTCGACTCCCGCGGCAACCCGACCGTCGAGGTCGAGGTCCTGCTCGACGACGAGAGCACCGGGCGCGCGGAGGTCCCCTCCGGCGCCTCCACCGGCCAGTTCGAGGCTTCCGAGCGCCGCGACGGCGACAAGGGCCGCTACCTCGGCAAGGGCGTCCTGCAGGCCGTCGACGCCGTCTTCGAGGACCTCGAGCCCGAGGTGCTGGGACTCGACGCGAGCGACCAGCGCGCCCTCGACCAGGCCATGATCGACCTGGACGGGACGCCCAACAAGGGCAAGCTCGGCGCCAACGCGATCCTCGGCGTCTCGCTCGCCGTCGCCAAGGCCGCCGCGCAGTCCTCCGGCCTGCCGCTGTACCGCTACCTCGGCGGCCCCAACGTGCACCTGCTGCCCGTCCCCATGATGAACATCCTCAACGGCGGGTCCCACGCGGACTCCAACGTCGACATCCAGGAGTTCATGATCGCTCCGCTGGGTGCCGAGTCCTTCGTCGAGGCCGTCCGGATCGGCGCCGAGGTGTACCACGCGCTCAAGGCTGTCCTCAAGGAGCGCAAGCTCGCGACGGGCCTGGGCGACGAGGGCGGCTTCGCGCCGAACCTCGACTCCAACCGCGAGGCCCTCGACCTGATCGTCGACGCCATCCAGCAGGCCGGCTACACGCCCGGCAAGGACGTGGCGCTCGCCCTCGACGTCGCCGCGAGCGAGTTCCACTCCGAGGGCGGCTACCGCTTCGAGGGAGAGGTCAAGACCTCCGAGCAGCTCATCGACTACTACGCCGATCTCGTGGCCAGCTACCCGCTGGTCTCGATCGAGGACCCGCTGGACGAGGAGGACTGGGACGGCTGGGTCGCGATCACGGAGCGTCTGGGCGACAAGGTCCAGATCGTCGGGGACGATCTCTTCGTCACCAACCCCGAGCGTCTGGCCCGGGGCATCGAGACCGGCGCCGCGAACGCCCTGCTCGTCAAGGTCAACCAGATCGGGACCCTGACCGAGACGTTCGATGCCGTCGACCTCGCGCACCGCAGCGGCTACCGCTCGATGATGTCCCACCGCTCGGGCGAGACCGAGGACACCACCATCGCCGACCTCGCGGTCGCGGTGGGCTCGGGTCAGATCAAGTCCGGCGCACCCGCCCGCGGCGAGCGCGTCAACAAGTACAACCAGCTGATCCGCATCGAGGAGGAGCTGGGTGACGCGGCGGTCTACGCCGGCGCGTCGGCCTTCCCGAGGTTCTCGGCCTGAGGCCTGTAACCTGACGGGCATGACTGCCAGACGACCGGGTGTCCCGCGACGAGCGGGGCGCCCGGTCGTCCCGTCCCCGGGGCGATCCGGCGCGCGGTCCCCGCAGCGCCAGGGCTCGAAGGCGGGACCTGCCGCATCCCCCTCGCCCTCGTCCTCGCGACCCGGAGGTGCCGCCCGGCGTCGCACCACGGCACCGGCCCTGACGGCGGTCGAGCAGGAGGGGCCGGTCTGGGGCATCACCCGCCGGGGCCTGGTGCTCATCGCCCTGGTCGTGGTCGCCCTCGCGACGCTGGTGCCCACGCTCAACAGCTACGTGAGCCAGCGTCAGCAGCTGGCCGCGGCCCAGGAGCAGGTGTCCCAGCGGGAGGCCCAGGTCCAGGAGCTCCAGCACCGCGTCGAGCGCTGGGAGGACCCGAACTTCGTGGCCGCCCAGGCCCGGGAGCGGCTGCTGTACGCGATGCCGGGGGAGACCCAGTACCGCCTGACCGACACGAGCGGCCGCGACGTCCCCCTGACCGAGGACCAGAAGGTCGCCGAGGCCGCCGCCCAGGAGGACTGGTACGACGGGCTCTGGACGAGCGTCGAGGCCGCCAGCAGGCTCCAGCCCCAGGACGTCCCCGAGGGGTCCACCACCGAGCAGACCGGCACCGAGCAGACCGGCAGCGGTGAGAAGGTCCAGACCCCCGACGACACCACGAACCAGGAGAACCCCACCCCGTGACCGCCCTGCCCGCGCTGCCCCACGAGAGCCCCAGCACCGAGGAGGATCTCGCGGAGATGCGGATCCAGCTCGGACGCGACATGCGGGGCGTGGTGTCCATCGCCCGCCGCTGCGCCTGCGGCAGGCCCGCGGTCGTGCGCACCTCGCCACGACTCGAGGACGGCACCCCGTTCCCCACCTCCCTCTACCTGACGCTTCCGTCGATGGTCGCGGCGGTCTCGCGCCTCGAGGCCGAGGGCCGCATGGCCGAGCTCACCGAGCAGCTGGGTCGCGACGAGGACCTCGCCGCCGCCTACCGCCGCGCCCATGAGCGATACCTCGCCCGCCGCGCCGAGCTGGGGCACGCCGAGGAGGTCGAGCACGTCAGCGCCGGGGGCATGCCCACCCGCGTCAAGTGCCTGCACGCGCTCGTGGGCCAGGCGCTCGCAGAGGGCCCCGGCATCAACCCCGTCGGGGACCTCGTGCTCTCCGAGCTCGCACCGATCGCCTCGATCGACGTCTGCCGCTGCGAGGTGGCCGCATGAGCGCCCCGGACCCGCGCGACGTCCCGGGACCGGTCGCGGCGATCGACTGCGGCACCAACTCGATCCGCCTGCTCATCGCCCGGCCCGGACCCGACGGCACGACGGTGGACCTCGAGCGCCGCATGGAGGTCGTCCGCCTGGGACACGGCGTCGACCGCACCGGGGTGCTGGACCCCGCGGCGATCCGGCGCACCCTCGAGGCCACCCGCGGCTATCGCGAGCTCATCGATCTCCACGGTGCCCGGCAGGTGCGGTTCGTGGCCACGAGCGCGACCCGGGATGCCCGCAACCGCGCCGACTTCATCGCCGGGGTCCGCGACATCCTCGGCATCGAGCCGGAGGTCGTCACGGGCCAGGAGGAGGCCGAGCTCTCCTTCCGCGGTGCCGTGACCACCCTGGCGGGCCTGCCGGAGGGCCCGCGGCTGGTGGTGGACATAGGCGGGGGCTCGACAGAGCTCGTGCTCGGCGTCGCCTCGCCGACCCACCGCATCAGCCTCGACATGGGATCGGTCCGCCTGACGGAGCGCCACCTGCGCACGGACCCTCCCACAGCGGCGGAGATCGCCGCGGCGACCCGGGACATCGACGCCCTGCTCGACGAGGCGGCACAGATCGTCCCCTGGCAGGAGGCGCGGGCCGTCGTGGGGGTCGCCGGGACGGTCACGACCGTCACCGCGGTCGCCGAGGGCCTGACCCGGTACGACCCGGACGCGACCCACGGCAGCGAGCTGCCGATCGACCAGGTCCTGGCCCAGTGCGACGCCCTGCTGCGGGCGACCCGCGCCGAGCGGGCCGCACATCCCGTGATCCATCCGGGGCGGATCGACGTGATCGGTGCCGGCGCCCTCATCTGGGCGCGGGTCCTCCGGCGGGTCCGCGATGCCTCCGGCGTCGAGATCTGCCGGACGAGCGAGCACGACATCCTCGACGGGATCGCCCTGAGCCTGCTCGACGAGGCCCGGTAGCCGCCCGGTCGGACAACCGTGGGAAACCGCTTTCCATGGTGGGTGTGATGAGGCATACACCCCTCTCACCCAGCGGGACGGCGGCCCGCCGCTTTGAACGGGCTCACGCACGGACCTACTCTGGACGCATGAACAACACCCCCGGCGCCAAGCCCCATGTCCTCATCCTCGGCGGAGGGGCCGTCGGCCTCTCCACGGCCGAGAGCCTGCAGAAGGCACTCGGGAGCGAGGTCGCGATCACGGTCGTCGACTCGCGTCCGTACCTGACCTACCAGCCCTTCCTCCCCGAGGTCGGCGCCGGCTCCATCGACCCCCGCAACGTGCTCGCCCCGCTGCGCAAGGCGCTTCCCGGCGCCAAGGTCGTCACCGGCACCGTCTCGAAGATCTCGCACGAGGCCAAGACTGTGGCCGTCGACATCCAGGGCGGCGCGCCGCTCGAGATCTCCTACGACTACCTCGTGGTGGGTCTGGGCTCCGTACCGCGCACCCTCCCCATCCCCGGTCTCGCCGAGAACGCGATCGGGTTCAAGTGGGTCGAGGAGGCCGTGGCCGTCCGCGACCGCATCACCGCAGCCCTCGCCGAGGCCGCGTCCACCAAGGACGCCGAGGCCCGCAAGCGCCTGCTCACCTTCACCTTCGTCGGCGGCGGCTTCGCCGGCGCCGAGGCGCTGGCCGAGGTCCAGGACATGGTCTCGGACACTCTGCGCTACTACCCGGACCTGCACGCCGCGGACGTCCGCTTCGTGCTCGTCGAGGCCATGGGGCGGATCCTTCCCGAGGTGGGCGAGGAGCTGGGCCTGTACGCGCTCAAGCAGCTGCGTGAGCGCGGCATCGAGGTCAAGCTCGAGACCTTCCTGAACTCCTGCGAGGGCGGTCACGTCAAGACCTCGGACGGTGACGAGTTCGACTCCTCGCTCATCGTGTGGACCGCGGGCATCAAGCCCAACCCGATCCTCGCCGAGTCCGACCTCCCGCTGAACCAGACCGGGCGCCTCGACTGCCTCGCGGATCTGCGCGTCAAGGACGAGAACGGGCCGCTGCACTCGGTGTTCGCCGGCGGCGACTGCACCACCGTGCCGGACCTCGCCTCGGGCGAGGGCAAGGTGTGCGTCCCCAACGCCCAGCACGCCACGCGTCAGGGCAAGCGGATCGCCGACAACATCGTCCGATCGATCCAGGGCCGCCCGCTGGTGGACTACTTCCACAAGAACCTCGGCACGATGGCGACGCTGGGCCTGTACAAGGGCGTCGGCACGCTGATGCTGGGCGACCGCAAGGTCGAGGTCAAGGGCCTGCCCATCTGGGCCATGGCCCGTGCCTACCACGTGTACGCGATGCCGACCCTGCCCAAGAAGGCCGCGGTCGTCGGAGGCTGGATCAGCCAGGCGCTCGGGCGTCGCGACATCATCGGCATCCCCGAGAGCTCGACCCCGCGCAAGGCCTTCGAGCTCGCGGCGTCCTCCACTCCCAAGAAGAAGTGACGTCTGCGGGCCCTGGCCCGCAACACATCGACGCACGCGCCGTCGGAAGGTGATCCTTCCGGCGGCGCGTGCCGCGTCGGGGCCCGAATCCGGATATGATCACGATGGAAACTGCATGAAAGTCGCGCATTACGAGCACGAACGCGCATGCGGCCAGCACGGACATCGACAGCAGCACAACGAGAGGGAGTGACCCCATGGAGGTCATCGTCGTCGACACAGCGGAGGACGTCGCGCAGCGCGTCGCGGACCGTTTCGACACCGCGGTCAGAGGAGCGGGCGATGCCGGGATCACGCTCGGTCTCGCCACGGGGTCCTCCCCGGTCCGCGCCTACCGCGAGCTGATCCGTCGGTACCGCGAGGAGGGCCTGTCCTTCGCCCGCGCCCGTGCCTTCCTGCTCGACGAGTACGTGGGCCTGCCCACCTCGGCGCCGCAGAGCTACCACCGGTTCATCCGGGACAACTTCACCGACCACGTCGACATCGACGACGCGCTCGTGCTCTCGCCCGCGGGCGACGCGGCGGACCCCGCCTCGGCGGCCGCCGCCTACGACCGGTCCATCGTCGAGGCCGGTGGCGTCGACATCCAGATCCTCGGGATCGGCACCGACGGGCACATCGGCTTCAACGAGCCCACCAGCTCCTTCGCCTCCCGCACCCGGGTCAAGACGCTGACGCGCCAGACCGTCGCGGACAACGCCCGGTTCTTCGACGCCCCCGAGGACGTTCCCGTCCACGTGCTCACGCAGGGCCTGGGCACGATCCTCGAGGCGCGCAAGATCGTGCTCGCCGCCTCCGGCGAGTCCAAGGCCGAGGCGATCGCCCAGGCCGTCGAGGGCCCGGTCAGCGCGCTCTGGCCCGCCACCGCCCTCCAGTTGCACCCCGCCGTGACCGTGGTGGTGGACCGGGAGGCCGGCTCCCGCCTCGCCCTCGGTGACTACTACCAGTTCGTGCAGGAGAACAAGGCGCGCCTGTCGCGCTGATCCCCGTCGACCCGCGGCGGGGGAGTCGAATGTGACCGGTCAGACCCGGTCACGGGCAGGTCACGGTGGCTCCGGGGCGCGGTCGCGTGCTCCTGCGGCGATAAAATGAGCGCCATGACCTCCCCCTCCTCCGCCCCGGCGTCCCCGCGCTCGGGCATCGACAGGTACTTCCTCATCTCCGAGCGTGGCTCGACCGTCGGACGCGAGATCCGCGGCGGGCTCGTGACGTTCTTCGCGATGTGCTACATCGTGGTCCTGAACCCCCTGATCATCGGCACCGTGCCGGACTCCACCGGCCACTACCTCGGCGGCGGCACCGAGCCCAACCTGCCCGCGGTCGCCGCGGGCACCGCGCTCGTCGCGGCGATCATGTCGATCGTCATGGGCACCTGGGCCAAGTTCCCGCTCGCGCTGGCGACAGGCCTCGGCCTCAACGCCTACATCGCCTTCTCGGTGGTCTCCCTGCCCGGGATGACCTGGGCCGGGGCGATGGGCCTCGTGGTCCTCGAGGGCGTCGTGATCCTGATCCTCGTGCTCACCGGGCTGCGGCGAGCGATCTTCCGTGCCGTGCCGCCCTTCCTCAAGACCGCGATCGGCGTGGGCCTGGGACTGTTCATCGCCTTCGTCGGCCTCTTCAACGCCCGCTTCGTGACCTCCGCGGCGGCGACCCCCGTGCAGCTGGGCAACGACGGGTCCCTCATCGGCTGGCCCACCCTGATCTTCGTCGTCGGCCTGCTGCTGACCATCGTCCTGTGGGTGCGCAAGGTCCCGGGCGCGATGCTCATCGCGATCGTCGCCGCCACGATCCTCGCGATCGTCCTCGAGCGCGTGCTGCACATCGGCGCGTACGCCCCGGCCGACGGCTCGAACCCCGGCAACCCGCACGGCTGGAGCCTGAACCTGCCGGCCCTCGACGGCTCCCCCGTGGCCCTGCCCGACTTCTCCACGCTGTTCACCGTGGACCCCATCGGCGGCGTCACGGCCGTGGGCGTCATCGGCGCGCTCGTCATCGTCTTCTCCCTCGTGCTGGCGGACTTCTTCGACACGATGGGCACGATGGTCGCCGTCGCCGCCGAGGGCGGTCTCCAGGACGGCAAGGGCGAGATCCCCGGTGCCCAGAAGATCCTGCTGGTCGACTCCCTCGCCGCTGTCGCCGGCGGTGTGGGCGGCGTGAGCTCGGCGACCGCCTATGCGGAGTCGGCGACCGGCGTCGGGGAGGGCGCCCGCACGGGCCTGGCCCCGGTGATCACGGGCCTGGCCTTCGCCGCGACCGTGTTCCTGGCTCCGCTCGTGGCGATGGTGCCCTACGAGGCGGCGACGCCCGCCCTCGTCATGGTCGGCTTCCTCATGATGACCCAGATCCTGGACATCGACTTCCACGACGTCGAGAAGGCCATCCCCGCCTTCCTCACGATCATCCTCATGCCCTTCGCCTACTCGATCACGGTGGGCATCGGCGCGGGCTTCGTGACCTACGTGCTGATCCGCGTGGTGCGCGGCAAGGCGCGCGAGGTGCACTGGCTGCTGTACGCCGTGGCGTTCCTGTTCGTGCTGTACTTCCTCCGGGGAGCCCTCGAGGGCGCCATCGGCTGAGCCGCCCCACGCGTGCGGCCGGAGGAGGGCGGATGTCCGACAGGAACGGCGGGTCCCCGGAACCCGGGGAGGCCCAGGAGGCCGTGGCGGAACCGGGGACCGGGACGAATCGGTCACCGGGGGAGATCCCGGATCCCGCAGACGATCGGCACGCTGACCCCGGGGACCCCGAGTCCTCCCGGGATGCTCTGGTCCGGGAGCTGCAGAGGACGATCCTCATCTCCTCGCGGCGACTCCGACGTCGCACCGCGGACGAGACCGTCTCGGCGGCGCAGTTCTCGGTGCTCGCCTATCTCGAACGGCACGGGGAGTCCACGCCCGGTCGCGTCGCGGAGTTCGAACAGGTCTCCGCGCCGGTGATGACCCGGATGGTGGGGCGCCTCGAGGAGGCGGGGCTGGTCCTGCGCGGCGCGCACCCGGGGGACCGCCGCCAGGTGGCGGTGCGTCTGACGTCGCTCGGGCAGGACGTGGTCGCCTCCGGACGACGCGAGCGCTTCGCCTGGCTGCGCACCGCGATCGACGGACTGGATGCCGACGAGGTCCGCATCCTGCGCGAGGCCGCGCGCATCCTCGACACGGTCGTCGCGGACGGACCCGAGTAGGGAGCCCGGGCCCGGTCCACAGCAGGAAGCCTGGGCGCGGCCACGGCAGGGACCCCACAGCGCATCGGCCACAGCGCTCAGGAAGGGCGGTGCCGGGCGCGCTCTGCGTGAACGCGGCCCGAGGGCTCGACGGAGGCATCGGTCCCGCACGGGCCGACATGACGACGGTGGCATCCGCCGAGCGCGAGCTCGGCAGATGCCACCGTCGTCATTCCGCCTCGGGGCTCCACGGCGCGAGCCGTCCCGACGGTGATCAGCCCAGGGCGTCGACCACGAGGTCCAGGCACGCGATGAGCGCCGTCACGTCCTCCTCCGGCACCGCCGGGAAGGTGGCCACGCGCAGCTGGTTGCGCCCGAGCTTGCGGTACGGCTCGATGTCGACGATCCCGTGGGCGCGCAACACCTTCGTGATCGTGGTGGCGTCGATGGCAGGGTCGATGTCGAGGGTCGTCACGACCTGCGAGCGCGCCGCCGGGTCCGCCACGTAGGGCGTCACCTCGGGACGACGGGCGGCCCATTCCTGCAGCAGGCCGCTGGTGGCGCGGGTCCGGGCGTCGGCCCAGGCCAGGCCGCCCTGCGCCAGGATCCACTCGATCTGCTCGGCGAGCAGCACCAGCGTCGCGATGGACGGGGTGTTGAGGGTCTGGTTCTTGCGCGAGTTGTCGATCGCCGCGGTGAGCGACAGGAAGGCGGGGATCCAGCGGTCCGTCGTGGCGAGACGCTCGGCGCGTGCGATCGCCGCGGGGGAGAGCAGCGCGATCCAGAGCCCGCCGTCGGAGGCGAAGGACTTCTGGGGCGCGAAGTAGTAGGCATCGGTCTGGGAGACGTCCACGGCGATGCCGCCGGCGCCGGACGTGGCGTCGATCAGCACGAGCTGGTCATCGGTGGCGCCGGGCACACGCCGGATCGGAGCCATGACCCCGGTGGAGGTCTCGTTGTGCGTCCAGGCGTAGACGTCGACGTCGGGATCCCCGACGGGCACGGGCAGGCTGCCCGGCTCCGCGGAGATGATGCGGGGATCGGCGAGGAACGGGGCGGCGGCGGTCTCGTTCGCGAACTTCGAGGAGAACTCCCCGAGGACGAGGTGCTCCGCCCGGCGCTCCACGAGCCCGAACGTGGCCACGTCCCAGAACGCCGTGGAACCCCCGTTGCCGAGCACCACCTCGTATCCCTCCGGGAGGGAGAAGAGCTCGGAGAGTCCCGCGCGCACCCGGGCGACGACGTCCTTGACGGGGGACTGACGGTGGGAGGTGCCCAGGACGGTGCGGCCCACGACCACGAGGGCGTCGAGCTGCGCGTCGCGCACACGGGAGGGTCCGGAGCCGAAGCGTCCGTCCGCGGGGAGGAGGTCGGCAGGGATGGCGATGTCGGGCGCTGTGGTCATGGAGCCATTGTCCCGCCTCGCAGGACGCGAGGGGCGCGGGTCCGCCGTACGGTCCCGGCGTGGCAGGATTCTGGTCATGAGCCGCGCCGAACTCGACAAGAAGCCCTTCGACGTCGCCGGGATGTTCGACGGTGTCGCGGCGCGCTACGACCTCATGAACTCCCTCATGGCACCCGGCCAGGTCGGGCGATGGCGCCGCGCCACGGTCGAGGCCCTCGACCTCGATCGCGGGGAGACGGTGCTTGACCTCGCCGCTGGCACCGGGACGTCGACGGCCGCCCTGGTCGATGCGGGGCTCCGGGCGGTCGCGGCGGACTTCTCCTCCGGGATGATGGCCGAGGGTCGCAAGCGCCAACGGCACGTCCCCTTCGTGGGCGCCGACGCGCAGCACCTCCCCTTCGCCGACGGCACCTTCGCCGGCGCGGTCATCTCCTTCGGCCTGCGCAACGTGCAGGATCCCCGGCGCGGGATCCAGGAGATGGCCCGCGTCGTGCGCCCGGGCGGTGTGGTGGTGGTGTGCGAGTTCTCGACGCCCACCCATCGCGCCTTCCGTGCGGTCTACGAGAGGTACCTGCTGCGCGCGATCCCCACGGTCGCCCACAGGGTGGCCTCGGAGCCGGAGGCCTACGACTACCTCGCGGAGTCGATCCTGGCGTGGCCCGATCAGGAGGAGCTGCGCGACTGGTTCGCCGGCGCCGGGCTGCGGAGCAACCAGTTCCGCAATCTCAACGGTGGGATCGTCGCCCTGCATCGCGGCGTGGTCCAGGCCTGAGCGCATGACCGTCGGGTGCCTGCGGAGGGCTCTACGGGAGGGCGGCGGAAAGCTCCCGGGAGCGTGTGTCGCAGGACACCTCCCGAAAGGCCCCTCTCAAGTTGACGAGCCGTGCGGACCCGCGTAATGTTCTTCCTCGTGCCCAGGTGATCGGGACGGAAGGAGAACTACGGTTCTCGGACCGAAAACCTCGCTCACCAGGCACATCGGCTCCGGTCTTCCGGAGCCG
>NZ_JBQSXW010000024.1:0-39392 GCF_052378625.1 Brachybacterium sp. AOP25-B2-12
GGTTTCTGCTCTGTTCGATCAGTTGTTCTCGAGGTCAGATCGGTGCGATCAGGGAGGGGTCGGAGCGGTCCAGGCTGCGGACGCTGTTGACCTGCCGATCTACGGGGCGGGTGACGAGCTGCCCCGCGATCGTGGACGAGACGTCCTCGAGCTGCGCGAGCAGCGGCGCTTTCTGGTCGGCCTCGAGCTTCCCGGGGGAGAGCCACTCTTCGACCGCGTCCTCGGTCAGGAAGGCCGGCATCCGGTCGTGGACCTCGCCGCCGGCATCCCGCGCCTCGCGCGTGATCACCGTGAAGGACACGTCCCACGCGTCGCCCTCGTCCTTCCTGGCGGCCGTGAGACCCGCGGCGTGCAGCAGCTCCCCGTCAGGGTGATGGATGAAGAACGGATCCTTGCCGCCGTCGGCAGCCTCGACCCATTCGTAGTAGCCGGTCATCGGGATCACGGCTCGGGCGCTCGAGAACGCGCCGCGGAACATCCCGTTGCTGCTCACGGTCTCCAGGCGCGCGTTGATCGGCCGAGGGCCCTTGTCCTTCGCCCAGGACGGGTGCAGGCCCCAACGGGCGAGCTCGAGGGTGCGGTGCTTCGCTCCGTCCTCGTCGACGAACTCGCGCACCACGGGAGCCTTCGTGCGCGGTGCGATGCTGTAGGTCGGCTCCCACTGGGCCGCCCGGTCGTCGCTCGTGGCGACGTACGAGCGCAGTAGCCCGTCCCCGTCGAAAGCCAGCGTGAATCGACCGCAGATAGTGGATCCTCCTCGAGTTGGACTCTCAGTGTCGTGTACCCGGAGGTGCTTGGCCAGGGCCTCGGGAGATCGTGCCGCCGTCCTATGCGGTGCGTGGGGAGGGTATGGGACGTCTAGATAGCCGCCACGGACGATGCCAAGGGTTCGACTGTCAGTCGAGACCGTAGGTCTGCCAGCTCGGGTCGCCTCATTAGCTGCGTCATCTCGTGGGAGAAGATTGAGGTGCTCTTCTGCATCTCGGAACGCACGTGAGGAGGTAGTTCCTGGAGGATGTCGCGGCCGGGTAGATCGATGTAGTGATAGGTCACGATGGCGCTGTAGACCGTGTCGAACGGGACTGGACCGAGATCTCGCGGGTGGATTGGGATGACGATCCCGCGATCGATGCGATCGGACATCCCGGGACGGTTGGCCTGGTAGAGAGTGGGATCCATGAACCTCCCCAAGAGGGGGATCCACAGTCCCATGTGACCGGTCCACTCCAGCCTCGTTCCGGTGCCGGTGACCGACGGTGTGCGTGAACCGACGTCGACCGTCGCCTCGGGCCACTCGACCGTCGCGCGGACAACGACTGGCTCGCTGTCTACGCCCCAGTCGGCGAGGACCGTGCTGATCCCGTGGATGGCATGGAGGCAGTGGTTCGCGGGGTTGTTCTTCGCGAGCATCTGCCAGGCGTCCGATAGCCGAGCGAGGAGCTCAACTTCGGGGGGCGGCTGTGGCCCGCCGCCGCGTGGCCGGTTCGGGTTGTAAGCCGGAGTGAAGGCTCCGTGGTTCTGAGGCTGTGGTGCCCGGCTCCTACGAGCCTTCTCCTTGTCCTTCACCTTCTTCCTCTTTCGACTTACCGGGCTCATGAGGTCATTCCCTTCCGTGTTCTTGAATGCGGTTTGAATGCGTCATCTCGCTGGCTGGGGCCGCGGCTCCATGTAGTCCTCGAGAGTGAGGCCCTTGGTGGCCTCGTAGGTGAAGGGGAACCCCTGGCCCTGATCTGTGGCTCGATCGGTGAGCAGGAGGAGACCCTCGAGTGGCCCGACGTGGGTGACCTCCTCGGTGAGCGACACGCCCTCGATCTGGCCGCTGGCATGGGTCAGGCGGACCGTGGTGACAGCCTCCCTGCGGTTGCCGGTCGGCTCGCCGAATCCGAGGTGTGCGCTGGTGATCGGGTCGGTGACGTTCATCGGTGCTCCCAGGAGGTCAGCGTGGTCAGGACACGTCGGTGACGACGGTCTGGTACTGGCCGATGCGCAGCTGCTTGGACGTGGTCAGCTCGACGGGGATCGTGCCGGTCTCACCGGTGTTCGACTCCCACTCGACGCCCCAGTGCGCGGTGATG
Source organism: Brachybacterium sp. AOP25-B2-12 (assembly GCF_052378625.1). Taxonomy (NCBI): domain Bacteria; kingdom Bacillati; phylum Actinomycetota; class Actinomycetes; order Micrococcales; family Dermabacteraceae; genus Brachybacterium; species Brachybacterium sp. AOP25-B2-12. The sequence continues at coordinate 2,076 of NZ_JBQSXW010000024.1, forward strand.
TTCACGGTATACAGCCCATCGGGCTGTTCATCGCTCATCTGCTCGTAGACGTGTCCGCAGTCGGGGGAGGGGTCGATTCCGGTGCCGGGGTATTCGGTCCCAGGTCCGTCGCACTCGATCGTGGTGCCGTCGCCCATGTCGATCGACATGCCCGTGAACTTGGCCGTCGCGGTGACGGTCACCGCCCCGGCGGAGGCGCTGGTCGTGTTCGGACCCGTCGTGGTCTCCCCGGGGTTGGCCACCCACAGCCACACCGGCAGTCCCACGGCGCCGAGGGTCTCGGTGTTGTTCGGTGTCGAGGCGATCTCCGGGGCCTCTAGCCCCATCTGGGAGACCGCGGTCTGCGCGAGCTCGGCAGGATCCACCTGAGGAGCGGCCGGCTCGCCGCCGTCCTGAGGAGCGGGCTCCTGGGCCTGGGCCGGAGCGTCTGGCGTGGCTGGCTCTGCGGGATCGGGCTGGCCCTGCGTCATGCCGTCGAAGAACGCGGTGGGCCCGGACCCGCCCTCGGGCTGCACGTAGGCACCCTCCGGCTTGTACGTGGCTCGAGAACCGTCGTCGAGGATCTCGACGTTGTCCGGGCGGCTCGAGGACACCGAGGACGGCGACCCGCTTGAGTAGTTCCCGACGCTGGTCCGGCCACCGCTGCTGACGGAGGTGGTTCCCCCTCTGCCGCCGCCTCCGGAGGACTTCCCGCCGCCGCCGGAGGACTTGCTCCCCCCGCTCGAGGAGCCGCCGCCCGACGACTTCCCCCCGCCGGACGAGCTACCACCCCCACTAGAGGACTTCCCACCCCCGTTACCAGGGTCCTTCACCTCGACCTTGACGTTCGCACTACCACCATCGTCACCGAGGTCGAGGTCAACACCCCCTTCTGCGAAGGCTGGAGGGAGGAGCAGGAGAGCGATCGATGTTGCTGCGGTGCCAACAGTCAGCCGGCGAAGTGCGCGTCGCATGTCGTCTCCTCGTCGTAGTAGCCCTTCTGCTGGATCATCCACGGCTCTGAGCTCGACTCGCGAACGAGCTTGAACTGGCCGACGACTTTGAGACTCGCGTTGTTGATCTCAACGGGCTCCCCATCCTTGGTCGCCTCGAATCCCGTGCCGTCGTCGCAGAACTCAACCGTGGCGGTGGTGTCTTCTTCTTCGGTGACGGTCCAGTTGGTCAGCTTGCGCTCCCCAGTGATGACGGCTCCGGACTCTGCACGATCTGCGTCGTCCCTCTTCTGCTTCTCCGCGAGCTCCGGGATCAGGAAGTCATCTGCGTAGCTGGTGTCCTTCCAGCCATCGGCCGCGGCTGCATCCGAGGCCTCGAAGTACGCCTCGACACGTTCCTGGGGTGTGGCGTCGGCGGGGTTGGCCGTAGGTGGGGCCTCCTGGCTGGTGGCCGTCGTGGTGGGGTCCTCCTCGCCGTTGCTGCTGGTGCAGGCGGCGAGGGGGAGAGCGAGGAGGGAGGCCATCGCGATCGTGGTGAGTGCTCGCTGTCGGATCATCGGGCGGTCTCCTCGGTGGCGGGGGATGGGGGTGGTCATGGGGGCCTCAGATTGCGATGCGGTGGGCGGCGGGGGTGGTGTACATCAGGGCCTCGGTCTCGGGCATTAGGTCGTATCCATCATCGACGGCGGCGAGCTGGGTCTCCAGGTCGTGGGTGATGCGCTGGTGCAGCTCGGGGTCGTGAGCGGCGGCCTGGAGGCGGTAGCGCCACAGCTGCTCGTGGAGGGACTCGACGAGGAGTCCGTGCTCGGTGGCCCAGAGGGTGGTCTCGAGGTCTCCGGCTTCCAGGGCACGGTGGGCGAGCTCCTGGGCGAGGTCGAGGACGGTGTCGGTCATGGTGTAGGTGAGGGAGATGGCCCAGCGGTACCGGGTGCGGCCGCCGTTCTCGAACGGCGCCCCGCGGACGACCTTGAGCGCATCGGCGAGGTCTTCGGCCGCGGCGGTCTTGCGGTTCGTGGCGACGTCCTGGACGAGGTCCCAGTCGGAGGTGACGTGCTCGCTGAGGCTGTAGGAGCCGTCGGTGTTGTTGGCGTGCAGGAGATAGCGGGTGCCGTCGGGTGCGGCGTCCAGCCACTTGCGGGTCCGGGAGATCAGCTGGTGTCGGGTGCTGTCGGCGACGGGCTTGCCGGGCCACAGGTCGGCCCGGAAGTCGGTCTCGGGGGTGCCGGGCTGGAGGTAGATGTAGCAGGCGGCCTCGGTGAGCGCGGCCAGGCGCTTGGCCTCCAGGGTGCCGGTGGCACCGAGGATCTCCACGGGCCCCAGCAGGCGGATGTAAGGGTGGTCCGTGGGGATCTCGGCGGGGGTGTCCCGCTGCGTGGCGGTGAGGATCTCGTGCGTGGTGGGCCGGGGGATCGGCACGGGCCGCAGCAGGGGCTCCTCGTGGGGGCCCTCAGCGTCCTCCTGGGCGTCTGCGGCGTCGTCCGCGGGTTCGAGGGCGGAGGCTGCGCCCAGGGCCCGCAATACGGCGTCGTAGTCGGCGTCGGTGAGGTGCTGCGGCGCAATCTCCAGGCCGAGTGGTTCGAGGCGTGATGCCTCGAGGGACTCGATGTGCAGGCGCCACTCGGACAGGTCGGTGTGCTGGTCGCTGGAGATGACGGCGACGGCGATCTGGGGTCGGGCGTCGACGATCAGCTGGAGGCGCCGCGTCTCGGTGAGGGACAGGTCGGTGCCGATGATGATGATCTCCGGGGCCCACAGATCGGTCGCGTCACCGGCCTGGCGTGCGTGCTGGGCGGAGTCGTGGCCGAGTTCGGTGAGAGTCTCCTGGTCACGGGCGAGCTTGGCCTCGAGGCCTTCTAGCAGCTCGGCGACGGTCTCGCGGTAGGTGATGCGGCCGGACCCCAGGGCGTCCTCGAGCTCGGGGCAGACGCCGACGGTGGTGATCGACAGGTCGTCGGCCCACTGGGAGGTGGCCAGGGAGACCGTCAGGGCACGCATGACGGGGATGGACGTCGAGGACTGCGCGTGGATGCCGAGGGCGGCTAGGTGCTCGAGGTCGACGAGGATCTGGTGGCCGTCGCGGTCGGTGCCGATCGTCACGAGCGCGGGGTACGGGGCGATGATGTCGCCGATCGTCTGGTCGTCGGCCAGGGGCGCGGTGCGGGGCAGCATCCACGTCGCGGGGTCCTCAGTGGCCTCGAACGGCGCCGGCAGGCGGTGGGGGGTCGCGGCGTACAGCTCGAGGTGGGTGTCGGTGACGCGCGCCAGACGGATGTCCGGGAGGTCCCGGTCGTCGCGCAGCTGGAGCGCGGACAGGGTCCGCAGTGCGCGGTCGATGAAGCCGAGGACGGTGGGGTCCTCGATACGCGCGAGCCGGACCTGGTCGAGGTCGATCGCGGCCGCGGTCGGGATCTTCTGGTCCGCGCGGCGCTTGCGCTGGGTGTAGAGGCGCCGCGCGAGCACGGCACCGAGGATGCTGGCCGCGAAGATCGACCCGACACCTGCCCACGGCACGGCGTGGGACTGCTCGGCCTCGGCCGAGGGTGCAGGGGTGGTGGCCTCCGCAGTGGGCTGTGCCGGAGCGGTGCTGGGCGCGGCAGTTCCGGCCTCAGCGACGGGCGCGGCGTCGACGGGGGCGGCGTCGACGGGCGCGGCGTCGACGGGCGCGGCGTCGACGGGGGCAGCGTCGACGGGGGCAGCCTCGGCCGACGCGGGGGCCGCCGCCGGTTCCTGGACAGGGGCGGACTCGGCCGGTGTGGCGTCCTCGGCGGCGGGGGCGGCCGGGGCCTCGGTGACGGTGCCCGGGACCCGCAGGGTCCAGCCGATGTCGATCTGGTCGGGGTCCTCGAGGTGGTAGCCGCCGGGCTGGGCGATGTCCTTCGAGGCGTCGAAGATCTCGGGCCACCGGTCCTCGTCTCCGAGGTGGTGCTGGGCGATCGAGCTGAGGGTCTGGCCTCGCTCGACGGTGACGGTCTGGGGAGGGGTCTCTGCGGCCTGTGCAGGTGCTTCGGGGGTGCTGGCGGGCACGCCTGGCATGACCAGGGTCCAGCCGGGCTCGAGGTAGGGGTCCTGTCCGACGTGCAGGGCACCGCCGTCGGGCTGAATCCGGCCGTCGTTGGCCTCGACGATCGCCCGCCACTTGCTGCCGGCGCCGAGGTGCGTCTCGGCGAGATCCCATGCGGTGTCGCCGGGTTGGACGGTCACGACGAGGTCAGAGGCGGGGGCTTCGGCTGCGGCGTCCTGCTGTGTGGTGTCGGCCTGGGGCTGCTCGGTGGGCACGGCGGGTGCCTCCATCTGCACGGTCGAGGTCACCGGGGCGACCTCGGCGGGAGTCTCGGCCATGGCGGCCGGGGCGCTGAGGCCGGCGATCGCGGCGACCAGGAGTGCGGCAGCGCCCTGCTGGGCGCTGAGGCCTCGGATCTGGGGCGTGGGGAGGTGGCGGACGCGAGCGATGACCTCGATGACCACGGACAGCGCGAACGTCGCCCAGGCGATCCAGCCGATCCACACGAGCACGAACAGCAGGAACCCGATCGAGTCGTTGGAGGTGAACAGGTGTGCGACGTCGTCGACGGACGGGAGCTGCTGGGGGATCGGGGACCCGTAGAACGTGAGCAGGGCCAGCGGGATGCCGGCGACGAGCGTGACGAGCACGAGCGCGGCGGCGAGGGCCTTGAGGAGCTTGATCACGGGATGACCTCCGTCTGTCCCTGGATGAGGTCGACGCGGGCGGTCCGTGTCGAGGAGACCGTGTTGATGCCGATGAGGCCGAGGAACACGGTCTTTTCGGATGAGGTGACGGTGACCTCGAGGGTGGACTGGTCGATGACGCGGACAGACCCGGTGACGCCGGCCTGGTCGAGGTAGCTCTGGGCGGCGCCGGCGGCAGCACGGGAGTCCAGGACCGCGGGTTGCCCGTCGGTGGGCAGGGATGCCACCGGCTGTGCTCCCGCGCGACCGGCGTCCTGCGCGATGGTCGAGGCCTCGGCCGAGGCTGACATCTTGGCTCCGCCGTCGACGACGAGGCCGATGACCACGAACAGGCCGATCACCATCACGATGGCCAGCTCGGAGATGTCTCCTCGCTCGAGGCGGTGACGCTTCGTGCTCATGAGCGCTCCCGGTAGGTGTCCAGAGGACTGGTCGAGGTGACCGTGATCGTGCGGGTGCCGGTGAGGCCGGGCACGGGGATCAGCTGCGCGTAGGGGACGGTGCAGGTGATCGTGCTGTGGATCGCGGCGGTCGTCCCGGGGGCTGTGGTGAAGGCTGCGGCGTCGACGTCGACGGAGACGGTGGTGCATGACCGTCCCTGCTCGCGGAGCTCGGCGGTGAAGGCTGCCTCGATGCGGTGGGTGGCGTCCTGCTGACTGGTGGCCAGCGACCCGGCACGGGCGGCGGAGTGCGCCGCGGACGTCACGGATTGCTGGCCGATCGCGTAGCTACCAACGGCGAGGAGCAGCCCGAGGACCAGGAAGAGGGCGGGCGCGATGATCGCGGCCTCGGTGCTCGAGGAACCACGCTCCAGCTCGTGTCGATCCATGGTGCTGCTCCTCTCTGGCGGGACACCCCAAGCGTGTTCTATAGATGCGTCAGTGTCAACAGTTTCACGGAACATAGTGTTCGATGGGCACGGTGGCTGTCTGCTCCACGGTGGGCAGGCCGTACAGCGGAATGAGGGATAGCGCCTGGCCGCGGACGGTGACGGTGACGGTGTCGCCGGTCCGCGAGGACGTCACGGTGTAGTTGGTCAGCACGCCGTTGGCGCTATCGGCCAGGGCGCTGTGCGCGGTGCTGGTCGATGACTGGCTGGACTGGTAGATCGCCTCGGCGGTCGCGCCCTGCTGGGCTGCGTGCTGCGCGATGCTCTGGGCGTAGAACCAGATCCCCACCTGGACGATGAGGAACATGATCACCAGGCACGCCGGGACCACGAGCACCGACTCCGAGGATGAGCCTCGTTCGGCCCACGCACGAAGACCTCGCCGGCGCCGGGGCGCATGCGAGGTCTGGGGGCGACGTCGAGGGGGCGCGGGAGTCTTCGCCTCCTCGACGTCTCGTCGAGTCATGACGGGAGCTGCCCGATCTTGCCCGTTGCGAAACCGACGATGCCGGCCACGACCGCGATGGCCAGACCGACCAGGGCCACGGTGATGATGATCTGCTCGGCGCTGATCGATCCGACCGTGGCGGTACGCCGTGCCTGACGTGCCTGGTCGCGCACGGTATCGATGAGAAGGCTGAGGATGAACTTGAGAGACTCCATGGCTGGGTCCTTTCCGGAGGGCTACCCCTCTACCGCCGAAATAGACCCGTCGTGTGACGGGATCCTCCCGACATCTTTGCAGGGGCATTGCGGTTGGTGGGAGTAGGGGCTAGTAGGTCAGGAGGTTCAGGAGCGCCGGGGCGATCAGCAGGGCGATGAAGGTGATGGCGAGCATTGCCACGGGTGCGGCCAGTCGCTCGCTCTGCGCGTTGGCCGCGCTCTGTTCGTCGCGCAGCTGGGCGTTGCGCATCGAACGGGCCCTGGCGTGCAGGTTCTCCTTGATCGAGGCGCCTTCCTCGCCGGAGAGCCGGATGATGTCGGCGATCTCGTTGAGGTCATGGACACCGATCTCCTCGCCGAGCTCGCGGAGGTCGTTCCACGCGTCGGTGCCGCGCAGTCGAGACCTCTCGATGAGCTGGCGGATCCGGATGAACAGCTCGTGGTCACCGATCGATGCGGCCTCGGTCATCGCCTGCGCGGGGCCGGCACCGCCGCTGCGTGCGAGGGCGACGAAGTCGACGTAGCTCGCGAGCACCTTGGAGTAGTGCTGACGCTCCTCGCTGGCCTTCTGCCGGACCTCGAGATCCGGCAGGAAGAAGAACACGACGCCGAGGACGAGCATCGCTCCCACGGAGCCGATGATCGGCAGCTGGAACTGGAGGAGGTACGCGACGGCGGTGAAGATCACCGGCATCGCGAAGCCGCTCAGCGCCGCCTTGACCTTCTTCCCGTAGAACGTCCGGGTCGACCATCCGATCAGCGCGAGATCTCGTCGGGGGGTGACGATCAACGGCAGCTGTGTCAGCGCCCGCTCGGCCCAGGAGCCGAGGCGTTCCTCCAGACCCTCGGGAGGTGCATCGAGGGCGCGCGATGTCTCCTGGGGGGTGGTGGTCAGGTGGTCGACCGCCGCGGCCAGGGACGGCTGGGTGGGGATGAGGGCGCGGACGAGGACGTAGACGCCTGCGCCGACGAGCGCGCCGACCAGCAGGATCAGGGGGGTCAGGGACATCATCGTGTGCCTCCGGTGGTGCGCAGGACTCGTCGACCCGCTGATGTGCGCGAGGCGCTGTTCATCCACCACAGGCATCCGAAGAACGCTGAGGTCAAGACGACGAGGATGAGCTGGCCGATGAGGGTCTTGTAGGACGCGACGTAGGTGGGGTTGGCGACGAACAGCAGCAGCAGGACGGTCACCGAGACGATGCTGATCAGGCGGGCGTTGGATCGTGGCTTGGCTCGGTCGGCCTCGATCTGTCGGCGTGCGGCGACGTTCTCGGAGATCATCTCGGCGGCGCCGTCGAGGACCAGGGCCAAGCCGGGGCCGCGGCGCAGGGACCCCAGCAGCAGGGATCCTGCGAGGACGTCGCCGGTGGGGTCGTCGAGGTCGTCGGCGAAGGCCTCCAGGGCGCGGTCGATGGGGACGCCTGCGTGGAGGCGAGCGACGAGGCGGCCCACCTCCTGCTTGATCGGGTCACCGACGGAGTTCCGGGAGGCGATGATCGCCTGCTCGAGGCTGGCCTGGGCGCCGAGGACGGCGCTGAGGGAGCGTGTCCACTCCTCGAGGGCGTTCAGGCGCTCGATCGGCGCCTTCTCGCTGGAGCGGGGGATCAGGTAGGGCAGGAGTGCGGCCAGGGCGGGCAGGGCCGGGAAGGCGACGAAGTAGCCGCTGACGAGCCACAGCAGCGCTCCGAGTCCGGCGGCACCGAGGATCAGGCCTCCATGGCGGCGCTGCGCGCTGGTCAGCCGCCGCGTCCGAGGCCGCTTGTGGGTGACCGGTGCTGGTGTCAGGCCGGACACCAGCAGCCAGATCCCGCCGATGAGGGCGATCGCGCTGATCGCGGCGAGGAAGGGGATCATGACTGGCTCCTCGGGGTCTTCTTGGCGAGGTGCGGGATCAGGTCGTCGGCGAAGGGCGCCGCGAGCTGCTCGCGGATCTGGCCGTTGCTGTACTCCCACAGCTGCGTCGAGGCGACCCGCCCGTCCTCGCCGGGGCTGTAGGTGGTCACGTTGGTGATGCGGCGGCCGCGGGGGGCGACGCCGGTCCAGGGGTCGCGTTCGCCCAGGGGGACGACTCCCACGTAGATCGCGAGGTCGATGTTCTCGGCGACCTGGCGGCGGGCGAAGTCCTCGGTCACGCGTCCGTCCTTGCGGGCCAGCGTGACGATGCGCTCGGGGACGGCCGCGGCGGACTTGGCGTGGACCGTGGACATGCTGCCGGCGCCGGTCTGCATGGCCTCGAACATGGCGATGACCTCGGTGCCCAGCAGCTCGCCGACGATCAGGCGGTCCAGGTTGTGGCGGAAGGACCGCTGTGCCCAGTAGTCCATCGTGATCTCGCCGATCGGGCGTCCCGCGGCGTCCTTCTCGCTGCTGCCGGGGACGGCTTCCCACTGGACCAGCCGGGGGTGACGGCCGGCGCCGAGCAGCTCGAGGTGCAGCTCGTAGATCGACTCGATGGTGCCGATCTTCTCGGCGGCGTCGATCTCGTTGATGAGGGCTCGCAGGAGGGTCGTCTTCCCGGCGCCGCGGTCACCGGCGACCATCATCGATTTCTTGGCCCGCACGGCGGCGCGCAGGAAGTCAGCGAGCTCGACGGGCATGAGGTCGAGCTCGACGAGGTCGTTCAGGGTGATGTCGATCAGGCGGTGGATCCGGATGGTCGCGATGGGCTTGGGGACGACCCATCCGGTGGCCTCGAGGCGTGCGGTGGATCCCAGGCTCAGCTCGAGGTTCGGGTGCGCGGGGTCGAAGTTGCGGTTGGCCTGGTGTGCGTAGTGGGCCAGCATGCTCAGCAGCTCTTCGTCGGAGTCGGCGATCGGCGCGACCTCCTCGAACTGGTGGCCTGTGCGCTGGACGATGACCTTCTCGTGGCCGTACAGCTCGATGTTCTCGATCGTGTCGTCGTCCAGGAGGGGCTGGAGGCGCCCGAATCCGAAGACCGCCTCCAGGACGGCCTGGTTCAGCGCGCGGCGCTCCTCGCCGGTCCAGCGCGGCAGGCCCTCGTTGATCCGATCGCGCTCCTGGTCGTCGATCAGGTGGGTGATCAGCGAGATCGACTGCGCCTTCTGGTCCTCGATCGGCTGCCCCAGCCGATCTTCCTTGGACAGCGCGTCGGAGACGAGGGAGCGGAGCTCGGTGACGATCTTCCAGTCCGTGAAGCGCTGCTGGCTTCCCGTCGCCGGCGCGGGAGTGGCGGGGGTCGGCGTGGGGTTGCGGTGGGTCCGGCGGGAGGGGACCGCGGGGGCGAAGTCGAGGGTGGCGGTGGTGTCGTCATCCAGCTCGACGAGCGGCATGCTCGCGAAGTCGGGCATGGTCGTCGGGGAGGGGGTGGAGTTCATCAGGAGTCACCTCGGAGGGTCTGGATCGCGGTGCGGCGCTTGCGTCCGGCCGTGCTGATGGAGTCTGCGAGGGAGCGCAGGGATCGGATGTAGCCGCTGGAGTCGAAGCCCCGCGGGCGGGGATGGCCGTGCGCGAGGGCGGCCGCGTGCTTGGGGGCCCAGGGGATGGCTCCCAGCGACGGCTGGCCCAGAGCTCGCGATGCCTCGCCGTCGGAGTACGTGTCGGGTGCGCCGATGGTGATGAGGTGCAGCGCGGGGGCCTCGAGGTCGTTGGTCTCGGCGAGCTTGCGGTGGGTGATGGTGCTCTTGGCCGCGACGGTGGCGGTGACGGTAGGCCGCAGGACGATGCCGCTGACGTCGGAGATCTGGAGCAGCGGCGCCGCCATGAAGGGGGCGTGGAACCGGCCGATGTCGACCAGGACGTCGATGCCGGCCCGCTCGAGGTCGTACAGGGCCATGGCCAGCACCTCCCACCGGGCCGAGAGGGCCCGCCCCTGGAGGGGGTTGCCGATGCCGGGGACGAGCCGTCGCATGGGCGTCTGGTCGTCGGTCAGGGGGATGGACTGCTCGAGGAGCTGCTCCTCGAAGTCGACGCCGGGCGTCAGATCCAAGATCGTGTGCCGCGGGCTGATGCTGCCGGAGAAGAACCCGGCCAGCGTCGCGCTGACGCCGAGCGTGTCGGCCTCGAGGAGGATCACGTCCCGGGGCCAGGCCAGGGCCAGCCCGAGGGCGGTGGTGGAGACGCCAGGCGCTCCGGAGGCGGAGGTCAGCGAGATCAGCATGTCAGCCCTCCTGGGGGATGAGGATGACGCCGATGCGTCCGGTCGCCGAGAGGGACGCGAGGGTCGCGGCCTGGTCCGAGGGCACCAGGACGTCGATCACGAGGGATCCGTCCGTTGCGGGCTGACCGATCGTCTGGATCTGGCCGGTGATCGTCGGTGCGTCTCCGGCGGGTGGCTCGTCGCCGTTCTTGGGAGTCCCGACGATCTGGATGGGGTCGCCGGGGTCGACGTTCTGGGACGGGACCTGGCCGGGGGCGACCTTCACGCCGACGATCGAGAATCCGGCTTCGGGGAGGGCCTGGCCGCTGACCTGGTTGGGGGCCACCAGGGCCCCCTTCTGGAGCGCAGAGGTGGCACGCTGCCCGACGAGGGTGTCCTTCTGGCTGCCGGTGATGATCGCGGAGCCCGCCGGCACGTTGACGTCGGTCGTCGTCAGGTCCGTAGCCGTGATGACCTGGCCCTCCTGGATGTCGACTGCGGCCACGACGACCTCGCTGGTGGTCGAGAGGCGATCGGTGATGTACCAGGCGCCCAGGGCGCCGACCACGATGAGCGCGATGCCCAGCGCGTACATGGCGGGGCGCCGCCGCCGCTTGACCGGAGTGCTCTCGGCGGCGCTGGGCAGCGCCGGGGTGTTCGAGTCGGTGGTCGGAGGGGTCTCCGCGTTCTTCCGGGGCAGGCGGGGGAGGGCCATGGTGGTTCCTTTCGGTCAGTTCTTGAGGCGTCGGAGGCTCTCGAGGACGTCGGCCTCGGTCCACCCGTGGATGGCGTCGGCGTTCTCGAGGAGGAAGGTGATCGCGGCGCGTGTGAGCGCCTGGTCGGGGATCGCGGTAGAGCGCTGCTCGAACGGGAGGGCCTGCTCAGCGGCCTTGCGGTCGGTGTTCAGTCGGCGTCGGAGGCGGGAGATCTCGTCGATCTGCTCGGGCAGGAGGCGGGTCTCCTTGCGCACGAGCTCTTCGGACGGAGGAGTGGCGGGGGTGGCGGGGCGGATGGCTGCGGCCTGCTCGGGCACGTCGTTGGGACGGATGGTGTTGCGCAGCGACACGTTCTTGGACATGGGTGGCTCCTGGTGTCGGGGTGGTCAGAGGGTGGCGATGGTGGACAGCAGCTCCAGGGCTGCCTGCTGGTACTCCGTCGCGGCCTTCCGGGCGTTGGGCCGCTTGCTGGTGCCCGATGCCACGAAGACGCCGTCGACGTACGCGTAGGCCAGTGACCGGTAGAGGTGGATGCCGGCGCGGAACACGGGCTGGTTGGCCTCGGCGAAGAACTCGCGGGCTGCGCGCTCCTGGTCGGGGCTGCGGGAGTCGATCTTGGTCAGCAGCACGGAGTAGGGCTTGGCGCTGGGCACCACGAGCTGGTTGATGTACCGGTCGGCCGGCTCCAGGGACATGCCGTCGACCTCGGAGACGACCACGACGAAGTCCGAGACCGCGAGGTAGGTGGAGACGAGCTCCTGGTCTGCCCGGCTGCCGGGGGTGTCGACGAAGACGAGGTCGTAGTCGGCGGCGATCGTCCTGACGTTCTTGAGGTCGGAGGGGTCGGACAGGATCGCGATGTCGAAGGGGGTGTCGTCTTCGCCGACCTGGTGGACCCAGGCGCCGAGCGATCCCTGTGCGGAGTCGGCGTCGATGGCCAGGACCCGCAGCCCGGTGGCGGCGCAGGTGGCGGCGATCTCGCCGGTCGAGGTGGTCTTGCCGACTCCTCCCTTCTGGTTCACGAAGGTGACGATGCGTGTGGTCATGGGTGGCTCCTTCTTCGGCGGGCGTATCAGTCAACACCATAGCGGAAATACGAGGGTACGGGAACCCGAGACTACGAACTTACGAGACTACGAGACTACGAACGTGCGGGGCCTGGCTTGATGGTCTTGGCGGAGTGCGGCGTGGTGCACGCGCCGCAGCACGGGAACAGCCATCGGGAAGCGCAGTCAGGGGTGCAGCTGCCGCAGGTGCAACCCGGGGCGAGGGGGAGTGGGCTGGTGGGCATGGAGGTTCCTGTCGTGTGGGTCATGCCGCAGGATCGAGTGAGCCTGCGACGGCGGCGATGAGGTCCCGCGCGGTGGGAGGCGTGACGGCGTTGCCGGCCATGCGGACCTGGTCGCGCTTGGTGCCGAGCAGCTGGTACTCGGTGGGGAAGGCCATGGCCTGCTGGATCTCGTGGGGGGAGAGCATCCGGAAGGTGCAGTCCTCGATCGCCGGGGTGCCGCCGGTGATGAGGGACTGATGGCCAGCGGTAGTGATGGTGCGCATCGACTCGCAAGCCGGCGTGGACTCCTGGCCTTGGTCACCGTGGGCCGTGTTGTTCCGCATGATCAGCGCATGGGTGTCGACGGTCGTCACGGTCGGAAGTGCCCCGTCGACGGGCCGTGACCCGCCGCGGCCGTAGTAGGACGTGATCAGGGCGTCGGGCTTGGGCTCGGAATCCTCCCAGCGGCCGGCGAAGACGTCGTCGCGGGTGACGGGGCCGTAGGACACGATGCCGTGGTGGTTCCCGGATGCTGTGACGGTGGCGAGGGGATCAGCAGATGAGCGGGCGTCGGAGCTGCCGCCGCGGAGCTCGGCGATGAACGGCGCGAACGCGACGCCCTTGGATGCGGTGGTGTGCACGGTCCGGACCGGGTCCTCGCCGGGCCAGACCCGCATGTACCCGTCGGGGCGGCCGTGCGCGGGTTGCTTGGGGTCCGCGGAGTCGTAGGTGTTGACAGCGGCCTCCATCACCAGCAGCCCGGTCTCGTTGCGGGCGGTCTGCGTCCGGTACGGCAGGTCGGCTGGGGCCGCGGCCTTCCCGTTCCGGCCCTCAACGGGCACGAGAAGGGAGGCGTGGAGGCCGCCGGCGACCATCGTGGGGGCGACGTCGCGGACCGTGGACGAGCGGGTGTCGTTGGAGCCGGAGACGTTGTTGACCACGAGGGGGTCCCGGTCGGCGCCGGTCCAGTACCGGTCGATGCCGGCCTGGATCCGCGCCATGGTCTTCTCGGCTAGCGGCCGGGGGCGATCGCCGATGCGGGTGCCGAGGTCGTTCCAGTCGATGATCGACGCCGCGGGGAGCCACTGGGGTTCGACGGGGCGGCCCTTGCAGGTGGCCTCGGGGCAGATGAAGCGGTACTGCGCCCGGTACCGGCCGGCCCGGGCTGCGGTCTTCCAGGCCTTGCGGGCGCGGATGATGCCGTGTTCGGGGCACCAGGCGGGGGGCTGCTGGATCGACTGGAGGTCCGGGCGGCGGTTCCCCTTGCGCCAGAAGATCGCGTAGAAGCGGTCGCGGGACTGCGGTGCCGCGGCACCGTGGGCCCAGGCATGCATGGAGTTCATGAACACCACCTCGTGCTCATACCCGAGAGAATCCATCGCAAGGAGCCACGATCGATATGGAGCCCACCGAGTGACGTCAACGACGTTCTCGACTATTACCGCCGAGTAATGATGGACCTCTGTGAAACGAGGAACATCCCACATTGTTGCGCGGGACCTTTCGGCGGCGGCGTCCGGCACTGGATTGAAGAGGTCGGGCTCAGGTGCTCGGCGTGAGCCTTTGGCGATGGAATGGTTTGTGCATTCAGGGGAGGCCCACAGGATGTCCGTGCGCGGGTAGAAGTGGGGGTCGATCTGGGAGAGGTCCGCGCAGACGTGCCCGGTGTCGGGGTGGTTTGCTTCGTGCGTCTCCACGGCCAGACGCCAATGATTCGAGGCCACGCGAACCGTCACGCCGGGAATCTGCACAGCACCGGTGGAGGATCCGCCTGCCCCGCAGAAGAGATCGGTCAGGGTCATGGTCATGGCTCGTGTCCTATCGAGAGGTCGGGGAGAGTAGAGGGTTCTTCGTCAGAGGTCGGGCAGGGCGCTGTTTCGGGGGGCTGGCTGCCGCTTGTTCGAGGAGGCCTCGGGGTCGGGGACGATCGAGAGCCTGGTGGAGGGCGTGGTGAATCGTGAGTAGGTGGCCATGACCGTGTGGAGCCGTTCGTTCTCGCGTTCGGCTTTCTGTGCCCGGCGCCGCTGGGTTTCGAGCGCGGTGCATGCCTGCTCGTACGCCCAGTCCGTGGGGTAAGGGTTGTTGGCGTGGGTTCCGCCGAGTGCCTGTTCCTCGCGCAGCGCCTCGTTCTCGGTGATGAGCGCGAGGTATTCCCTGGCGGGGATGATCAGGTTCGCGTCGTACTTGGCGGCGTGTTCTGCGCGGGCCCGGTCGATGCTCATGTGTGTCCTTCCAGAAGGTCGAAGAGATCCAGCTGTGTGGGTCCTCGATGGCGGTCGGCGTGGCAGGCGCACGGCGTGCTGTGCGGCTGCGGGGCCTGTCGGGCGCTGCACCGGGCGTGCTGGCCGCCGCGGCACGCGGGGCAGATCGAGGAGGGGGACTCCGCCGTCACGCGTGGCGGGCGAGGCCGGCGAGGAGCTGCCGGTCGTCGGACTCGGAGACCGCGCGGGCGATGCGCTGTGCGAGCCGGGAGGCGCGCTTGCGGATCGTGGCGGGGGCCAGATCGTCGAGGCCGAGGCCGGCCAGGTCGACGCCGGTGTCGGGGGAGTAGATCGCCAGCAGGAACCGGGCCTCGTCGAGGGTGATGACGTCTCGGTCGCGGGCCCACGCCAGGCTCTCCAGGAGGTCGATCTGGCTCTCGTGGGCCGTCGTGGGCTTGGGGGTGGGGGCGTCGAGGCCGACGAGCGCGAGGGTCTCGTCGGCCTCGGGGCGCTGGGCCATCCAGTCGGCGTCCATCGCATCGAGCTGGGTGCGGACCTGACCCAGGAGGCGGGCGGCGACCTTGGTGGTCTTGCGGCGGATCCAGGGGTTCTCGAGGGCGTCGAGGAAGACGTCGACGACGACGCAGAAGGCGTCGGCGCGGTTGCCCTTGGTGAACCACGTGAAGAGGTGGTGGTTCCAGGCCAGGGAGGCCAGGCCTGGGCGCATCGCGTAGAGGAGGAGCTGCCGGGCCTGGCTGTCGGTGTCGGCTCGGGAGATCAGCGTGTGCAGCGCGTGATCGGTGGTGTCGTAGTCGCCGCGCTGCTCGAGGACTGCGAAGAGTTCACGGACGGTGGTGGCGGCGCCGATGGGGGCGCTGAGTGCCTGGTCTCGGATCGCCTCGAGCTCGTCGCTCAGGTGCGTGGTGATCTCTTCGATCGACGGCTTGGTGATCTCCATGGGGTGGCTCCTCGTCGTGGGTGTCGAACGTGGTGGCTTCACGCTCGTGAGGAGGCCTTGCCCTGAACCTTGC
The DNA here is from genome assembly GCF_052378625.1 of Brachybacterium sp. AOP25-B2-12. Taxonomy (NCBI): domain Bacteria; kingdom Bacillati; phylum Actinomycetota; class Actinomycetes; order Micrococcales; family Dermabacteraceae; genus Brachybacterium; species Brachybacterium sp. AOP25-B2-12. Next base: position 17,585 of record NZ_JBQSXW010000024.1, read on the forward strand.
CCGGTGGGTCAAAAAGACATGCGGCTTTCTTGCCCCACCTGTTTGTGCTGGTCACAGGGCCGCGAGAGGGCCAATCGGTGAGGGGCGAAAAGTGATTCCGGATCGGTGGTCACAACGGGGTGCCGCAACTGCGGTAACGGGATGACACCGATCCGGAGGAGATCCCGATGACCATCTCGCTCGAACTCGACGCCTCGTACGCGGCGCTCTGCGCTGCCGGGGCCGTGTGCCGCCGAGAGCGCCGGCTGCGGTTCGCTCTGGCGCGGATGCTCTCTCGTCCTCGTGATGAGGAGTCCTGGGAGCTGGTGCGTGAGTGCACCGGCGCCGGGGAGGAGGCGGCGCTGCGCGCGGATCTCGAGCTGCTCGAGACGGTGTCCCACAGCGGGAGTGCGGGGACGGGCTTGGGTGGCTCCCCCCGCACTCCTCTCACCGAGGAGGAGACGTGCTGACGCTCAAGCGCAAGAAGACCGAGACGGCCCCCGAGGACGCGTGGATCCAGGACGAGGTCTCGCCCAACGAGGTGGAGGACCAGGCGGCGGCTACGACCGCGGATACCGGTCACGCATGGACCAACGGTGAGCGGTTCAAGACCCTCGCGGCGACGGGTCTGCTGCTGGCGTCTTGCGCCGCTGGGCCGCTGGCGCTGGGGCTGCACGTCCTCGGCGGCACCCCGGAGACCCAGACCGCCGCGGTCGAGGTGCAGGACCCGGCCCAGTCCCAGCGGGTCTCGGAGTTCGGCACCGCCTTCGTCACCCAGTACCTCACCGCGGCGCGTGGGCAGGAGGACCAGATCACCGGGATGCTCGCCCGTGGCGCCGCCCGCAACTTCACCCTGCCCGAGACCGCCCCGCAGATCGGCGCGGCCGCCCCGGGAGAGGCCGTCCAGACCGGCGCGAGCACGTGGGTCGTGACGGTCGGCGTCGACCAGCCCAACGGGCCCGACGGGGCCACGGTGCGCCGCTACTGGCAGGTCCCGGTCGTGACCGACACGTCCGGTGCGATCGCGGCCGGGAGCACGCCCTCGCTGATCTCGACACCCACGGCGGGAGATCTCGAGGTGGATCTCGGCGACAACGTCAGCGACAAGAACGTCGAGGACACCGTGTCGGCATTCATCCAGGCATACCTGGTGGGACAGGGAGAAGTGGCCCCACTGCTGGCCCCTGGAACATCGGTGACCGCAGTGACGCCGACTGCGTTCACCGAGGTTTCGGTTTCTTCCATCACCACAACGCAGGAGATCCCGAAGAGTCCGTCTGAGGGGGATCTCGTGCGGATCCAAGTGTCCGTTTCTGCGACCGCAGTAGACGGCAGCAACACGCAGCTCGGGTATTCGCTCGATCTGCGATACAGAGATCGCTGGGAAGTCGCGGCGATCAATCCCACCACCGCAAGCCCCACCCCGACAGGAGAAAACTCATGAGCGACACCCTCATTCTCGCCGCGAACTTCATCCAGGCCGACGGTGCACTCCATGCCGAGAGCATCTTCGATCAGATCAACGGCCTCGCAAACGATTCCGGTGAGACCGCAAAGACGATCTTCGGAGCCGGATTCATCGTCGGCGCCGTCATCACATGGATCAAGAACAAGTTCTCGGTCCAGAGCGCCATCGTCGGACTTCTGCTGGTCGGCGTCGGCCTGGCGATCCTCTCGCAGCTGGACGTCGTCAAGAAGACGTTCGAGGACACGATCGCGGCGCCGACGACGGTCAATGAGGCGCCCGCATTCCAGGCGCAGGACGATCTCGATGGCCCGGTCGTGATCACGATCGACGACCTGCCCGGGGCTGCGTGATCGTATGAACGAGGAAGCATCGGTCGTCCGGTTCTACACCCTGGCCAGGAAGATCCCTTTCCTGCTGGGGAAGCTCGGGGATTGGGTGCTGCCTGGCGGCCCGTACACCCTCACGCAGGGCGTCGCTTTCGTGGGCGTCGCGCTCATCGGACAGCGCACGATGCCGATGTGGGGCTCGGGGATGCCGACGATCATCGCGTGGATCCCGGTCCTGATCATCGCCGCGGTCGCCGCGGTCGTGGCCGGCCGGATCCCGCTCAAGGGCCGCAACCCGCTCACGCTCGTGATGGGCATCTTGGGCTACGTCGATGCCCCGGAGTGGGGCAGGCAGGGGCGCGGACGGGTCGACCTCAAGAAGACCCGCTCGGTGAAGCGGCGCTGTTCGACGCCGACATCCGCTCTCCCGGAGCCGTCCACGCTCGCGGCCTCAGCCGCGGTCGCCGAGGACGACGACCTGGTCGAGCTCCTGGCTGAACCGGAGCTCGACCAGGTCACCCCCATCGATCCGGAGCCGATCTCCGGGTCAAAGCCTTCACCCCACCAGCTCACCGAGGTGCAGCAGATCCTCGCTGCATCGGCACAACGGAGGTAGCCGTCATGCTCCATCCCGCTTCGATCCGCGCCGGGCACCTGATGTGGACCCGTCAGGGCACCTGCTGGGCCATGTGGCAGCTCGAGGGCATGTCCTACGGCATGCGCCCCACCAAGGAGAAGGCCGCCGCCCGGTCGGCGCACCAGGCGATGTTCCGCGTGCTGACGGGGGAGTCGATGCTCCTGAGCGTCGTCGTCGCCCAAGATCCCGTGAGCATCGTGCAGAAGATGATCGAGGACGTCGACCTCGACGAGCGCGAGGCCTGGGCTGAGGAAGCCGAGGCCCGGCTCGATGATCTCGAGGGGACCCAGGCGGGGGACCGGCTGTACTTCCTGTGCGTGCCGCTGCCCAACTCCGGGATCCGCAAGCTGACGGTGGCGGCATCGGCGGCCACCCAGAACGTCAAGGCCCGCATGGGGCTCCCGCACCACGGGGTGTCGCAGGCCGAGCTCGACTACCGCATGGGCCAGGCGCAGCGGATCGAGGACATGATCCCGCGGACCTTCGCGGCCCAGCGGGCGAGCGTGGCCCAGCAGGTGTGGCTGGACTACCACCTCCAGTACCGCGGCCTCGATGCCACCGCGTACTCGCGTGAGGACATGGAGACGATCCTCCCGGTACGGCACATCGGGGAGCCGGTGATCGACGAGGGCGGCAAGAGCGACGAGCAGACCAAGGCGGCCAAGCTCAACCCGTTCACCCACCGGTACCTCAAGGTCGGTGACGAGGAGGCGTTCTCCCAGGGCCTCGCCAGCTACCAGAGCATGTTCGCGGTGACCGGGCTGCCGGCGGGGGGCCTGATCTGGCCCGGGTCCGAGCTCCTGGGCGACATCGATTCCTACGTGCCCGGCGCGGACTGGGTGATCAGGCTCCGCACCCGGTCCTCCGATGCCGCCAAGCGCGCGAACCGCGTCGCGATGGCCCGGATCAACGACCAGCTGGACCAGCGGGAGAACGAGGTCGGGACTGGACAGCACGACCTCGACGCCGCCGTGGAAGCCCTGACTGCCCTGGACTCCACGCTCGCCAAGGACCCCAACGAGGTCGAGATCCAGCCGGTGATCCTGATCGCGGTGTGCTCGGACAGCGCCGAGGACGTCAGCCTGCGCGCCCGTGAGGCCGTGAAGATCTTCCAGGACCAGGACTTCTCGGTTCGCCACCCCGCGGGGTACCAGGAGGACCTCTGGTGGGCGTTCATGCCCGGGGCCGCCCTGACCGGCAAGGTCAACGAGTTCGCGCAGATCACCACCTCGCGAGACCTCTCGGGGCTCGTGCCGATCACCGTCGCCAAGCTCGGTGACGAGACCGGCGCGCTGCTGGCCGAGAACCAGACCTCCGGGCTGCTGTCGATGGTCCACCTCGACCTGCCGGGCATGATCCGTCGCCGCGACATGAGCGCCTGCATCGGAGTGACCGGTGAGCTCGGTTCCGGGAAGTCGACGACCCTCAAGATCCTCATGAAGGCGATCGTCGACTGCTGGGGCGGCCAGATCATCGCGACGGACCGCTCGGAGACCGGGGAGTGGGTCTCCTACGCCGAGACCCTCACCCGGCCCACCGTCGTCGACCTCATCGAGCCATCCTTCTCGATGGATCCGCTGCGGATGTTCGACCCGGACCGTGCCTCCACGATCACCTCGAACTTCCTGGTCACCCTGCTGAACGTCGACCCCACCGACGACGAGGGTGTGCTGCTGGGCAACGTGCTGACCAGCGACTACATCGAGGACCACGGCATCACCGGCCTCGGTGCCCTGCTGAGCCATCTCCAGCAGCTCGGGGACGAGGATCCGACGGCGCGGAAGATCGCCGGCCAGATGAACGTCTACGCCAGCAAGCCGTTCGCCCGGGCCCTGTTCGACGACACCCTGGCCCCGTTGCGCTGGCGTGAGTCCTCGGCGATCGTCATCCGCACCAACCGCATCGAGGTCCCCCGGACCAAGGAGCTCGACAACGCCAACATCTACCGCACCATGCGCCTGGAGAAGCGGTTCGGGCGCGCCGCCTACACCCTGATCAGCACCCTCGCCCGTGTGATCTGCTTCGACGACCCGACCCGGTTCGCGGCGTACTTCGAGGACGAGGCTCACAACGTCACCAGCAACGACTTGCAGGTCGGTGAGCTGACGACGTTCATCCGCGACGGACGCAAGCACTACGCCTCCCTCGTCCTGGGCAGCCACGACCCCGAGTCCGACTTCGGCGACGAGACCATGCGCGGGCTGATCCCCATCCGCATCGTCCATCGCCAGCAGGACGAGAACCTCGCCAAGCGCTCCCTGCGCTGGCTGGGCATGGACGCCGAGAACGACGAGCTCGTGACCGAGCTGCGCACGGACGTCTCGCCCCAGGTCGGCAACCAGATCCCGATCGGGCGTCGCGGCGAGGCGTTCATGCGGGACGCCACCGGCACCATCGGCCGGATCCGCACCCTCCTGCCGGCAGCCGCCGCGTCCCGCCAGGCCGCCAGCACCACACCCAAGGCGGTCACCTCCCATGACTGACGTCCTGCCCCGCCTGCCGCGGGTGTTCTTCCCACGGCACCTGCCGAACCTCCTGATCGCGATCCGCGCGCGCCCGCGCCTGGTGATGTGGATCCAGGCCGCGCTCATCGCGTATGCCGTGATGGTGGCCGCGGCGCCGCCTGCCCTGGCCGCACCGCCCAACCCTCTGGCCGCGCTCGACCGCACCGACTCCTACGGCTTCGCGATCAGCAACTACAACATCGAGTACCTGATCGACCTGCTGTCCACGGAAGCCGCTGGCCAGGGCATGACCGCGTGGTTCGTGAAGATCCTGTGGGACGGCTACCGGTACGGAGTCGGCGCCGCGGCGCTGATCATCGATCTCGCGCTGGGCTTCGGATGGCTGGACTATCTGTCCTACCCCGTCGAGCAGACCGCCGAGGTGCTCGACAAGCTGCTCGACCAGCTCCCAGGGGTCCGCGAGCTCCTGATCACTCTGGCGATCGGGTGGGGCCTGTTCCGGTTCTGGATGGGCCAGGCTGCACGTGGCCTCATGGACATGCTCGGCAGCATGACCGCCTGGGGTGTCAGCGCTGCGGTCGTCACCAACCCCGTTGCGTGGATCACCGGCCCCAACGGCATCTTGACGAGGACCAAGGACGCGGGCCAGCAGTTCAGCGCCCAGCTGGTCAACCCCACAGCCGGCGCCGGGGCGGTGGACTCCTCGCAGTCCGCCGGCACCTTGGCCGAGCAGATCGCGACGATCTTCGTCCGCAAGCCTCACCAGTTCGTCGCCTACGGCGGACTGGCCGACGGCGGAGGCTGCGAGCAGACCTACAACGAGAACCTGACCAAGAGCGGCAAGGATCTGGCGAACGCGATGCTCTCGTGCTCACCGGACTTCGGCGAGACGATCAAGAACCCGTCGACCGTGACGCTCCTGACCGCGATCATCGTGCTCGTCGGAGCGCTCGTCCTGATCGGTGTCGCGGTGCTCTGCTCGGCGATCATCCTGTACGAGGTCGTCAACATCCTCATCGCGGCGCTCCAGCTGGTCTGGGAGCTGTTCCGGGCCATCGGCCCGGGCGGCTCCTACCTCGGACTCATGGGACAGGCGTTCAACATCGCCGAGTCCATCTTGGCGATGCTCTTCGTGATCATGGTCAACGCCCTCTACCTCGGGGTCGTGATGTACGTCTTCACCAAGTGGGACGACGAGATGATCACGATGTTCCTGATCGTCGACGTGATCCTGGTGGTGATCATCGCGGTCATCTTGAAGCAGCGCGCCAAGCTCCGGAAGCACTTCGAGCGGATGAAGGAACGCTCCCGCGCCAAGGGCAACAACACGCCCGCCCCGCAGAGGCTCATCCCTCGAGGGATGGGGCGTGGGGGCTTCGCGGCCGGTGCCGCGACGGCCGCGGGAAGCAAGGTCGCCAGCACCGCTGGGCGGGCCGGTCAGAGGATGGCACGGGGCGCTGCCGGTGCCGGCCTCGCCGCAGGGAAGAAGACCGCCAGCGTGGCAACCGCCCCGGCGCGTGCAGCATCACGAGCAGTCTCGCGCCCGGGATTCCTCGCGGCACGCCTGTCCAGCGGACTGCTCCACAAGGCCGGGGTGCGCCACCCGGCTGCTCATGCGGCCACGCGGAAGACGGCCCACGCCATGGGGGAGCGCCGCTGGACGAAGAAGGAGGCGGCTCGAGAGCGCAAGCGTGAGCAGCGCGCCGAGAAGCGAGCCCAGGCGCAGTTCTGGACGTGGGGCGGGGCGAAGCGCGACGCCACCGCTCGCGCCGCTGAGCAGGCAGCTCTCCGCCCGGGGGCCAAGCCCGAAAGACGAGGTCTTCGCCGTCCCCACGCGCCCCAGAGGCCGGGTGCGACAGCTCCGGAGCCGCGGACGTCGCGGCGTCGGGCCCCTGCGACACCGCCGACCCCTCCGACGGGGAAGTCGGGGCCTGCACCCAAGGGCCGCAGCAGGACCGGGAACCATCCCGAGCCTGCCGCTCAGCCCCGCGTGACCGTGCCGGGCCGTGAGAAGTCGGCCGCCTCGGCCAAGGAGCGCCTGCACAAGAAGATGCGCACCCAGTCAGGCCAGGGACGCCCCTCCCGCACCCTCCGCAACCGTCGCCGCCCCGCCTGATACCCGCACACGAGAAGGAGTCCGTGATGACCACGATGAAGAAGTGGGTCGCTGCCGGGGTGGCCGTGGTCCTGCTGCTGGGTGTCGCGGTCGCCGTGGGCGTGACCGCGGTGTTCTTCCAGTTCTTCGGAGCGGCGAACAGCTCCAGTGGTGCCAACGCGGCGTGCACCGACAACAGCGCGCCGGCGCTGACCGTGGACGTGTCCCAGCTGCCGACGGACCCCAACTACACCCCGGCGCAGCTCGGCGCCGCGGCGCAGATCATGAAGGTCGGGGCCGATCTCGGCCTGCCGGAGCGAGCACAGCTGATCGCCCTCATGACGGCGATGCAGGAGTCCACCCTCGGGGCCGGCGCCGGTGTCATGCAGCCCAACCGCGACGGCGACGCCGGGTACTTCCAGCAGCGCGTCCTGCGCGGCTGGTACGGCACCCTCGAGCAGGTCCAGGATCCCGCGTACGGGGCCAAGGTGTTCTACCAGGGCACCGACGTCACCGAGAGCGTGGGCGGCGCCGCGGGCCCCAAGGGCTACCACATCCCCGGTCTCGTCGACATCAAGGGCTGGGAGCACATGGCGCTGACCGAGGCCGCGTCGGAGGTGCAGAAGCCCGCCAAGAAGTACCGCACCTACTACGCCAAGCACGAGGCCGAGGCGCGCCGGATCATGGCGCTCCTGGCGGGGGTTCCGGTCTCCGACGCGACGGGGAGCCTGACTGACTCGTCGCTGGGGTGCAGCGCCGGCACCGCCAACGTCGCGGTGGGAGATCTCCCCACGCAGGCGCAGCTGTCCCAGGACTCCGCGAACGTCCCGTGCCCCGAGGGCACGACGGATCTCGGGGGCGCGTCTGGTGGGTTCGAGGGCAAGCGGGTCCCGATCCGCCTGTGCTCGGTCGCCGGCACCGTCTGCACCGGGAGTGACTGCCGGAAGGGCACCCTCGGTGGGAAGGCCCGCGGCGAGGTCATCGTCAACTCTCTCGTGGCCCCGCACTTCATGAAGTGGCTCAACGCGGTGCGCGCCGACGGGTTCAGCCCCTCGTTCAGCTCGTCGTTCCGCAGCTGGGAGACCCAGAGCTCGTTCTCCGGAGGGAACGTCGCCCGGCCGGGATGGTCCAACCACCAGATGGGTGCAGCCGTCGACATCTCGGGACTGCCCGGCTCGTACAACCGTCACAACTGCGCGGGCTTCGCCGACGACGGCTCGTGCAAGGCCGGAGGTGCGGCGTGGGCGTCGTACCACCAGCGGGGTGTCGAGACCGGCGGGCTGTTCCACAACGAGGAGTTCTGGCACCTCGAGTGGATCATCACCGATGCCTCGACCCGCAACGTCCCGTTCATCCAGAAGGCCTGACAGGCGAGGAGACAGCAGTCATGCGGATCAGCTGGGGGAAGACCATAGTCGTGGCGATCATCGCCGCGATCGCGGTCGTCGTGTTCGTGATCAAGCCCGGGCAGGACGACCAGGCCGCGGCACCCGCGACGTCGACCGCACCGGCTAGCTCACAGCCGAGCGCCGTAGTGAGCTCGTCGACGAGCGCGGCCCCTGCCGAGGCTCTGCCGAGCGAGGTGCAGGCGTTTGCGGACGCGTACGCCTCCAGCGAGGGCGACGATGCTCAGTGGCTCGAGCAGCTCCGTCCCTACGTCACGCCCGCGCTGTTCGCGTCGCTGAGCTCGAGCAGTCGCGACCTCGGCCGCGGCGCTGGCACCCAGATCCTCGACGCCGACGATGGCCGTGTCGCCGTCGGCTCGTCAGCGGGGGCCTCGTACACCCTGGCCTATGAGCAGGTCGACGTCGACGAGGACGAGGACGCCGCGACGGGCGGGCAGACCGTCGTCACGGGTATTGACTTCACGGACCCGCCCGCTGGGACGGCACTGCCGATGGACACCACCGGTGGTGAGCAGTTCCGTGGCCCTGTGCAAGACGCCCTCCGAGTTGTCGTGGCGCAGCCCGGGGGATGGACCGACGCCGATCGGGAAGCCGCGATCCGGCAGACCTTCACCGCCCCTGAGGCAGTCCTCACGATCCCGCGCACGGCTCCGCAGGACATCCCGATCAAGATCGGCAACGCCCACGAGCTCACCCCCGCCAACGAGGACGGTCAGCTCGTCGTGTACGCGACCGTTCCCTACGCCGTCGACGGCACAACCGATGCCAGCTGGATCACCGTCACGGTGGTCATGGCTCGTGCCAAAGACGGAACTTGGGCAACTCTAGACGCTCACCTCTAGAACGTTAGGGCACTCGTCACGCACGTAATCACCTCACAAACAATCCCAACATCGGTGTGAGTCCGACGGATGGTTGCGACTCAGTCTTTCTCGCCCTTCGAGGGTACTTCGAGTCCGAGCATGCGAAGGGCTTCACCGCGAGCGAACTTGTCAACTTCCTCGTGCAGAGCACGAACGAATCCCGACCACCACAGAACTTCGTTCTTGAGCAGGGCGTCAGTGGTGGTGGCGGTATGCACTGCTTCTCCGCGAATCCTCACCAATAGGTCGATACCGTGCTTCACGGCGACCTCGTTTTGCTTTGTCAGGTGGATCTTCGCAGGAAGTGTGCCAGTTTTTCCGAGCGCAGTGCCTTTGCCGCAGGGTAGATATTCCGGAAGCGCATCAATAATACCGGCTAGTGAGAACAGTTCTGTCACATTCTTGAAGCTGGCAGTATTCATGCCATAACGCCCGCCGTCTTCACCCTTTGCCGCAATCACAACCTCCCTGATCCATAGTTCTCGCCAGCCGGGGTGCACGGCAAGCTCATACGCGCTTTTTTCGGCAAGAAGCGTTTTCGCCTCTTCTGGGATAAGTTCCGCGGTAATGAGTGGCGATACTAGTTTAGTCAGTTCGACTACGACATCCTCGACGTAAGACTCCCAAACCGCGTACGCAAAAGTTACGGCAGAAAGATACAAAGACCCCTCGGCCTTCGTTGGCTTGCCGCGCCCATCCTTTCCAAATGACATCAAGTGTTTTGGGATCTGTAGCGCTTCTTCGGCGCGCAAGGCTGCTTGCGTCCAATCGTCTAGCTGTGTGCGCGCGGCGGCGAGGGCGGCTGTGCGATCTGAGCTGCTGGGTCCTGGCGTGGAGCTCATGATGTTCATCCGATGAGGATCCGTTCGTGTGTGCCGCTGCCGTTTCTGATGCGCTACGGGAGGAGGGAACTGGGTGGGGCAAGAGTAAGCCAGTGGCAGGTGGGTGACTTCTGTCCGATGGGGGCGACGCGCGGGGGTGGACCCGCTGCGCCTGCGCGTGTCCTCCGTTGGTCAGAGGCAACCTCTCGCTCGCGCTCAGTCGACCTCGTGCCTGTGCGCCCCTACGGCAGGGGGAGGCGGGCCAACTTGCCCGGGGTGTCTGGAGTGAGGGAGCGATGGTAGGTCAGCGAATCCTGAACCTCTCCGAGAACCCGGTTTCGCTGATCCTAGCATGCGCGACCAAACGAAGGTGCGAACCTACGAACCTACGAGGGTCGGGATCCCGGGGGTACGAGGTTCGGGAACCCGAGATCACGAGGGTGCGAAGGTACGGCGTTCCGGGGGTACGGGCTTACGGATCTACGAGGGTGCGGCTGTGCTTGCCCCGCTGGTGCCGGTCACACCGACCCCCTCTGGTGGCGGTAGGAGGGTGACCCAGATCTGGACTTGGAGGCCCGCATGTCGAACTCGCCCGCGATCGCCCGGAAGCCCTCGGCGGCGCCGTTGAAGCTGCCGCTGCCCGCGCTCGGTGCCGGCGGCGCTCTCGTGGGGGGTGGGCTGCTGATGATGAACGATGTCCCTCTCACCGCCGCAGCTGCGTGCGTCGTTCCTCCGCTGGCGGTTGCTGGACTCTCGCGGTGGCGTTCCGCAAAGCGCCGTCGCGTCTCGGACAATGTCACCGAGGCGCTGACTGTTCTGACGGGACCGGGCACCGTGGTGAAGTGCTCACGCTGGGCCAAGCGGGAGTACCTGCACCCGCGACCGGAGCGTGTGGAGATCAGGTATCCCGCGTCGTTTCGTGATTGGGATCCTAAGTATGTCGGTCAGCTGTTGGCGACTGTGTCCTCTCGGATTGGCGTGGAATATCGGGTGGATCGCCACCCGAGCGCGTTGAAGCGAATCCACTTGGTGCGGGATGTTGATGTGGAGAAGGTCCGAGACGACTCTCCTCGGGGTCTCCTCGCGCAGAAGGCTGATGTCGTCGTTGCTGAGCTTCTCGGCAAGGAGTCGAAGGCGCAGTATTCCTGGGCGGGTGAGGACGAGCTCGCTGGTATCGATGTGACGTTCCCGAATGAGATCGCGGTGAAGCTCGTCAGTCGAATGAAGCGCCAGAGCGTGGAACGAGTGATCACGGGGACCCTCCCGGGGCGGTGGCGCTCTTCGTGGGATGTCGAGAACGCGAGGGCATCATTCCGGCTGCGGACGGAGTTCCCTGACGCGGTCCCGCACCCTCCGCTGAGAGTCACGGATGAGAATCGGTATCTGATCCCGAGCGCCGTCACAGAAGACGGTGACGTGGTGTCCTGGGATCTGCGGTCGACGGTTCCTCACGGTCTGACCACGGGCCGGACCGGTACAGGAAAGACCGTCGTTCTGCTGGGAACGTGCGCCGAATGGGCTGGCCGTGATTGGGCCGTGTGGGTCGCTGACCCCAAGCGCGTCGAGTTCCTCGGAATCCGGAAGTGGCCGAACGTGCAGATCGTCGCGACCACGGTCGAGCAGCAGATGGCGCTGATCTGGGATGCGTTCGAGCTCATGGAGCGCCGGTATCGGATGATCGAGGAGGAGGGCGCAGACGAGGACGACTTCGAGCCGATCCTGGTGATGGCCGACGAGTACACCGAGTTCCGCAGCGCGGTGAACGCCTGGTGGTCCGAGAACAAGCACAAGGGCGCCCCGGCCAAGTGCCCGGTGTTCAACGCCGTCGGGTCTCTCGCCCGCCTGGCTCGCAAGGCCCGCATCCACCTGAGGTTCGGCATGCAGCGCCCGGACGCCGAGCTACTGTCCGGCGAGGTCCGCGACAACCTCGGCGACCGCCACTCCCTGGGCCGCCTGTCCCCGCAGGGAGCGCAGATGGTGTGGGAGGCCGCCTACATCGGCACGAGCGTCCCCAGGAAGATCCCCGGACGCGGCACCGCATCGGGACCCGACGGCCAGCCGGTCGAGGCCCAGGCCTACTGGACCCCCGACCCGCGCAAGGTCTCCCGCACTCGCAAGGCCGACGACATCGCGATCCTCGAGGGGCTCTACCCGGCGACGACGACGCACCGCCGGTTCGTCTACGAGATCGAGGACAGCGACTCTCCGACGTGGCTGGATGCCGACGACAAGTCCTCGCTCTACACCCCGTGGGCCGCGATCACCCAGGCTCGACGCGTCCCGACGCCCGACGCCGAGCAGCACCTCACCCTTGAGGAGCTACTGGACGAGCTCAGCAGCGCGCGCGATCGCGCCCAGGGCGGGGCTGGCGACGACGAGCACGAGGACCGCGAAGAGCGGCCGCTGCGGATCGTCCGCGATGAACCCGACGAGGATGAGCTGGCCGACGACTACGGGCTGGTGCAGTCCGTGTGCGCGGACCGCCTGCGCCCCGGAGATCTGGTCAACGTCGACGACGACTGGGTCGTCGTCGAGGAGGCCGTCCCCGACGTCGAGGAGGACGGGATGATCTCGATCGCCTGGCGCTCCGACGATGATGACGCCGGCGAGCTCGCGGTGCAGCTCGACGAGATGCTCGAGGTGCGGCGTATGACGGAGGAGGAGTGATCACGAACGATCGCCCAGGGCCCAGCACTCGATCCATCCCGCAACTCCAGGAGAGGCCATGGACTTCAACGGTCTGCCGCTCATGCTCACAATCGTGGCTGCGACTGGCACTTTTCTGCTCGCCGGCGCCGCTTTCCGCTACGCCGCTCGCCACAACCACAGACGACGCATGCGGGGAGGTGCCCTCGGTACATGGTCCGTCATGGCGTTGGCCACGGCAGCCGGCGTCAGCTGGCAGGGCCCTCGCCCTGGGGCCGCTACTGGACACCCTTCCGCTCGTCGGGATCGCCCTGCTCGGCGTCCTGGCCCAGCTCAGCACGAGGAGCCCACGATGACCGACACCGCCTGGTCTGAGAACCCCGAAGGCAGCCACCTCGAGCTGGGGATGCCGCTCGTGTTCGTCGACACCGAGACGACCATGCTCGAGCCCACGCCCAAGCCGTGGGAGCTGGCGCTGATCAGGCGCTCCCCGGACGGCGCCGAGGAGCGCCTGCACATCATGGTCCGAGATCCCGACCTGTCCGATGCCTCCCCGGAGGCGCTGCGGGTCGGCCGGTTCTACGAGCGACACCCCCACCACGGCGCCGCGGCCGACCAGGGCGCTGCTCTCATGACGGCCGCTGACGCGGCTGGCGCGGTCGAGCTGTTCACCCGCGGGACCCAGCTGGTCGGCTCCAACCCGGACTTCGATGCGCGGGCGATGGAGTGGCTGTTGCGCAGTCATGGCCTGCGACCCCGGTGGCGGCACCAGAGCATCAACCTGGTGACGTGGACCTACCCGGTGCTCCTGGGCCGCGGCGAGAAGGTCGTGGTCCCGACGTCGTCCTACGAGCTGTCGAGTCTGGTCGGGGCATGGCCCCCGACCCCAGAGGAAGCCCACACCGCGCTGGGTGATGCGCTCTGGGTCGTCCGCTGGTGGGACCAGCTGACGAGGTTCCCCCGATGAGCCGGGCAACGGCTCGCGGCCTGGGCGCCCTCGCCGCCGCGATCCTGGCTGTCGCCGCGTACGTGGGCACCGGTGGCCTGAGCAACTGGCCGCAGGCATCGTCGACGGCAGGACCCTCGACGAGCACGGGGGAGCCGGTCGACGCGGCCGAGCTCGCCTCCGCCTCCGGCCAGCTCGAGGCGCTCAACGTCGCAGAGCTCACCCACGATGGCACCTACGAGCGCACGGCTTTCGGGCAGCGCTGGGCAGATGTGGACCGCAACGGCTGCGATCAGAGGAACGATGCCCTGCGGGCCGGAGCCACCGAGGTCACGTTCAAGCCGGGCACGCACGACTGTGTCGTCCTCGAGGCCACGATCGAGGACCCCTACTCCGGGACCACGATCCACTTCGTCAAGGGCGAGAACACCATCGACATCGACCACATCGTGCCGCTGTCGCGGGCGTGGCAGCAGGGGGCCTCGCAGTGGCCCGAGGAGCGCCGTGAGGAGTTCGCCAACACGGCGGAGAACCTTCTGGCCGTCGACGCCTCCGCGAACCGCTCCAAGGGCGACAAGGGCCCTGAGGAGTGGATGCCCGAGGCCGGGCGCTGCGCCTACGTCGTCCGCTGGATCGACGTCAAGACCGAGTTCGACCTGACCGTCTCCACCGAGGAGAGGGCTGCCCTCGAGGGTGAGCTCACGACCTGCGAAGGGAACCTGTGATGGACAAGGACTGGGAGTTCGTGATCCTGGCGATCGCCGGGATCTTCGGGGCGGTGCTCATCCTGCCCACCCTGTTGCCCAAGCTCGGCGCGATCGCGATCGAGCATCTGTTGGCCTGGCACATCGTTGTGCCGGCGTCGGAGGCGCTGCTGCCGATCCCCTCGAGCGGTGCGGGGTTCGATGCCGCGCGGCTGCTGATCGGGCTGGGTGTTCTCGTGGTCGTCGTCAGCGTCGTGCGGGCGCGAGCGCGGAGCCGCGCTCAGGCGTGATTCTCAGCGGGCCGCCGGCTGCTGGCCAAGGGCCGGCTGTTGCGCCACGCATGGATCTCCTCGGGGTCCCAGAGGCGGGCACGCCCGATCTTCCGGACTGACTCCGGGAAGTCCTTGGAGAAGTCCGTGTCGCGGCGCATGTACCGGGTGACGCTGTCGGCTTGGATGCCGAGTTCGGCGGCGACGCCGGCGCGGGTGAGCAGGCCCTCGACCTCGAGGGCGTCCCCGGCTGATGCTGTCGCCGCCACGGTGAGGTGGCGCTGCCGCTTGCTCTGCCAGGCCTGGATCTGGCGGAGGCTGAACAGCGGCCGCGGACCGTCGTGCTTGAACGGCTTGGGGAAGTCTTCGTGGCGGCCGAGGTAGGTCCGCATCGATCCGTAGCTGAGGTGCAGCTCGTCGGCGGCCTCCTGGAGGGAGACCAGGCGGTCGGAGGGATCGACCGGTGCGCCTTCCTCGAAGCGGCGCACCGCGGCCGCGTCGTAGACCAAGGAACGTCGGCAGGTGCCGCAGGACGCGACGGGGGCGGGGAAGTTCGGGTCGTGGCTGTGGCGCCGCAGGGTCTCGGTGGTGCGGCCGACCTCTTGGGCGAGGTGGGATAGCGGCCAGGCCAGGGCTGGCTTGCGGGGGCCACGAGCTGCTCGAGGGCGCTCAGCGGGGGTCGTGTGTTCCCAGATCTGCACGGCATCGGCGTCGTACAGCAGGCCCGTTGAGCAGACGCCGCATCGCAGGGTGGGGCGGGGGAATCCCTGCTGGGTGCTGTGCTTGCGCAGGGTGCGCTCGGTGATGCCGATGCGCTGCGCGATCGTCGCTAGGGGCTGTGCGGTGTTCATGGGGTCTCCTCGTGGGGCACGAGAAAGCCCACCCTCCGGGAGGCATCATCTGTCAGAACGAAACCGTGGAGGGTGGGCCTCTCGAGTGTAGCGGTCAGGATGCTTTGGCCATGCGTGCGGCCAGCTGGTCGATCTTGTCGAAGCGTGCGCCGTACCAGTGGTCGTCGCCGATCTCCCCGACGGGTGCGGAGAGGTACCCGAGGTTCTTGATGTGGGCGAAAGCTGCGGCGTCCTGGGTGACGTCGACGTAGTGGTAGGGGACCCCTTTGCGCTGGCATCGCTTCACGAGCCAAGTGCAGCCGGGGCAGCCGGGCTTGCCGTAGATGGTCAGGGTGTTGTCCATGGGTGGTGCCTCTCGGTCGGGGAGTGGTCACCCTCTTACCGCCGTCCGGGAGTGGTGTTGTGACACTCCGAGGGGGGCGGGCGCGGATCTGTGGTGGGGGCTCGCTTCCGATGAGTCGGGGCCTGCGCCGTAGCGCAGATGATCACCAGCGAATCTACGCGCAAGGTATGTCAGTGTCAACACCGAGGCGGCGTGTTTGGTCAGCTCTCGTCGAGGGCTCTCCGTCGGTCGCGGTTGGCGCCGCGCAGCGCGTAGCCGAGCACGATGATGTCGGTCAGCCATCCGGGGAGGTGCGCCCAGTCGGGCCAGTGCTCCTCGATCGGTTGGGAGATCGCGTCTGGGGCGTCCTCCAGGATCCCGGCTACCTGCTGTTGGGCCATCACGAGGATCAGGAGGGCGAAGCTGGTGTTGATCACTGCGCGGCGGATCGCGTCGGCCGGTTGCCGTGCCTGCACGATCTCGAAGGCAGCCTGGGCGGCGAACTCGCGATACTCCGGGTCGGGCTGGAGGTCGACGTCGCCCCACGGGCTGTAGGCGATGGTGCCCTCGGGGAGGTGCACCGTCGTGTCCAGCTGCTCCGCAGCGTCGCTGATGACTGCGCGGACCGCGAGGTCGAAGTCCTCGTCGAGCGGAGACTCCTCCTCGTCGACGTCGACGAGCTCGGAAGTGGTCAGTTGGAGACCGTGCAGGGACTCCAGCAGCTTCGTCGCCGCGCCGAACTGCATCGTCCGCATCTGCGCCCCGAAGTCCAAGCTCTTGAGGGCATCTGCCAGTGCCGCACTGGGCGAGAACGTGTCGATGGCGCGCATCGACTGAGCGAACTCCTGAGACCAGCCAGCGGCCCCGAAGAACTGGGGATCCACCGTGAGGCCCGAGGTGACCTTCGGCAGCTGGAGCATGCCTTGCGTGATCGAGGTGAGGTCGACGCCGGCGAGGGCGGGTCGCGTGAGCGAGACGAGGTCGAGCCCCTTGAGCGCGTTGCGGAGAAGCGCGGAGGTGTCGAGGGCGGCCGCTGTCTTGCTGAAGGTGCCCAAGGCGCTGTTGATCCCGGTGATGTCGGGATACATCGCTGCGGAGATGGTCGACTTGCCGCGATCGGAGGCGCTCATGGCCCCATGATCCCTGACCGCACCGACAGAACATCGGCATGGGGGGGGTGGGGGGGGGACACTCCCCCATGTCCTTCTACAGGACTCGTGTGCTGTTGTCTGGGGCGACGTCGGTGTCGCTGGCGGGTGGTGAGCGGTTCCTCCTTCCTGGTGTGGCTCCAGCTTACTGTGCGGCCACCTGAGTGTCAACACTAAACCGGAAAGTAGTGCGCGGGGGCGGCTGCCGGGCCCCCGGCATCGCGCGCCGGGGGCCGGTGGGGGGGGTCAGCGGGTGATGGAGCGGAGGTTGCGGATCGCGATGGCGGCGGCGGCGCGGATGTTGCCGCGCTCGGCGGCGGCGCGTCCGGGGTCGAGGCCGATCTCCTCGCCGGTCTCGGGGTCGCGTCCCAGGACCACGAGGTTGCCGACGGTGATCACGCCCGTGTATGCGGAGGCGGCCATGTTGAGCTGGTCGTTGTTGTCGAGGCCCAGGTCGTCCCGGCAGATGTTGAGGTCTTCGCCGCGGCTGTGGCCGATGAAGTGGACGTACTCGACGGGGGCGTGCGGGGTGGTGAGGGCTGTGCAGATCTGATCGACCGGGGCAATGGTCGAGTCCCAGTCGAGGGTGTTGATGTCCCCGTTCGGGGTGATCTGGATGAGGTGGCTCATGGTGTCCTCCGTGGTGTGGTGTTCCGTCCTGACCCCTCTAATGATGCCAGCGACAACACTTGATGTCAACACTAAACCGGAATCTAATCCGGACCGATGGGGGAGGCGCCGGTGCCCGGCACCTCCCCAGTGGGTGGACGGTCAGGGGGTGTAGTGGAGGTCCCCGTCCTCGTCGTTCGGCGCGTGCGCGTCGGTCCATGCCTGGGCCGCGGCGTCCTCGCCGAGGACGGTCAGCAGGCCTGTGATGGCCTCCAGCTCCCAGCACGTGAGCTTCCCAGCGATGTCGCTGGCCAGGGGACTGTTGGCCCACTCGCGGACGAACGCGTGAAGAGCGGCCACGAGGGCCGCGGCCTCGACGTTCGGGATCTCCGAGGCCGAGGCCGCACCCGTGCTCATGCGCAGTCCAGCGAGGGGCGCTGGGGGTAGGAGATCCGGGTGCATCCGGCGTCGTCCATCCCGAAGTCGCCGACGGGGCCCCATGCCGGTGCGATGTATGCCGGGCAGTCGGGATCGAAGGCGAGGAACCCTCCGTAGCAGTAGGTCCCGTCGTCGTCGTACATGCGGAAGCGGGTGCGGTGCCTACCGGGCCTGGTGATGGCCGCGGAGAAGTCGGGGTGTGCGTTGCCCGGGCCCACGAGGCCGACGCGGCTGAGCGCGTTCGCGTCGCCGTGGATCTGGTCCTCGGTGATGATCCAGGCGTACGGCGCAGCGTCCGGGTGAGCGGCGAGCTGCTCGTCGGTGAGGATGAGCTCTCCGAGCTCGGCGGGGCAGGTGCTCATGGTGTCCTCCGTGGTGTTGCGGTTCGTTCTGACTCCTAAAGGATGCCAGCGGGAACAGTTGATGTCAACACCAAACCGGAAAGTTTTTCGGAGGTGGTCCACCGGGGGCGGGGTGTGGTCGTCACCTGCCCCCGGCGGGGGTCACTCGGCGGCCGTGGGGTCCTCGTCGGCCTCGTCGTCGATGTCCCAGGCGGGTTCGGGGAAGTGGTCGGTGTCGATCTCGTCGAAGTCCAGATCGAAGTGGTCGCAGATCTCTGCGGTCTGGTGGGGGGTGGCGTCCGGGAGGTAAGCGGCGAGCATGCCCACGGCTCCCTCGGTGAACGTGTAGTTGTCCTCTCCCTCCCACTCGGCGGTCGCGTGGAGGCGCAGGGTGCTGGTCATCAGCTCGTCGAGGATCCCGCGCAGTCCGGTGGGGTCGGCGAGCAGGGCGGTGACGCCCTGGCGGATCAGGGTGTCCGGTCCGGTGGCGGTGTCGGGGCTCGCGGTGGTCTCGGTGGCGGTCGCCAGGTCGAGGGCCCAGGTGGTGCGGGCTTCGTCGTAGGCGCTCAGCAGGTGCGGGGGGATCTCGCCGTCGGGGAACTCGCGGCGGAAGTCGGCGTAGGTCGTCATGGTCACTGCTCCGTGTGGAGGTCGAGGCGGATGGTGTCGGCGTGGGGGATGACGTGCACGGTGTGGCCCCCGTCGGGGTCCCGGGACACGTGGACGGTGGCGACGGTGGTGCTCTCGTCGTCGTCGAAGTCGACGTTGCCCACGTCCTCGGGTTCGCCGTGGGTGACGGCGGCCTCGACGTCGGCCCGGGTGGTCTGCCAGAGCTTGGGCTCGGCGCGGTCCCCGGTGTCGTAGGGCGTCAGGATCGTGGCCATGCTCAGCGCTCCCAGCGGTCGTGGACGGGGATGGCTCCGTAGATCGGCTCCATGCCGAGCTCGCGGTAGTAGTCGCGAACGCGGGAGTCGGTGGCGGCCGCGTAGTTGCCGCCGAACATGAACCAGATGGGGTCGGCTGCCGGGGTGCCGTCGGGGGTGACGGGCAGGAGGTGGGCGCTGGTCGCCCGGGCGCGCAGGGCGACCGCGGGGGAGTCTTCGGTGGGAAGTCCGACGCGGGCGCACTTGGGGCTGGGGGTGAAGCGGCCGCGCGTGTCGATCGTGCCGATCAGCGTGACCCGGGTGTGGGTCGAGGTGATGCCGTTCAGCGTGGCGTCGCGCCCCGTGGCCGGGCGGTAGACGTCGAGGCCGAGGCCCTTGTGGGTGGTCATGGTGAGTCCTCTCGGAAGCAGGGGGGGGCGGTGGGGCCGGCGCCCCCACCGCGGTTCGTGTCAGCCCTGGGCGTTGGCCTCGTCGATGGCGTCCTCGATGTACTCGCGGAGCAGGATCAGCCGCGCGGGGGGAGGGATGATCCCCAGGGTGAACGCGGTGAGGATCTGCTCGGTGAGCGCGCGCTCCCGGCTGCCTCCGGCGAGCTCGTCCCGGCAGAGGCGGAGGGACTCCAGGGCGTCCGCGCGGTCGTGCTGCGAGATGAAGAAGGCGGCGTCGGCGCGGTAGATCTCGGCCTGCTCGAGGCGGACGGTCAGGCTGGGGAGCCCTGCGGTCTTGGGGGTGGTGTTCATGGTGTCCTCCGTGGTGTTGCGGTTCGTTCTGACTTCTAAAGAATGCCAGCGGGAACAGTTGATGTCAACACCAAACCGGAAAGTTTCTCGGAGGTGGTCCACCGGGGGCGGGGTGTGGTCGTCACCCGCCCCCGGCGGGGGTCACTCGGTGGCCGCGGGGTCCTCGGTGTCCGCGGTGTCGGTGGCGGTCCGCAGGGCGGTCACCTGGTGGTGGGGGGCGCGGATACTGCACCCACTGGAGACCAGCGTCAGGGTCTTGGCGTTGACCCGTTTGATGCGCCACCACGAGCCGCTGACGCGGGCGTAGTCCCCGGCCTTGGCTGTCGAGACGTCCACGACCTCGCCGTCGGCGATCTGCTGGGCGCGGACCTTCTCCCAGTAGGCGAGGTGCTCCTGGAGTGATGCCAGGCGGGCATCGTTCTCGGTGCTGTTGTGGTGCTGGACCTCCGCGATCACGACCGGCTTGGAGTCGGCGTCCGTGGCGAGCGTGTAGGTCCGGCGGTTGCGCTCGAACTGCCGGATCTCGGCGCGGAGCTTGTCGATCCTGTTGGCAGTGGTGGTGGGACTCTCGGGCCGTGTCCCGGCCCGCGCGGTGGCGGCGCGTCCGGCGGCGGCGTTGGCGGCTGCCTCGGCCTCGAACCCGGCCCGCATGTTGGAGTGGATGCGGTCCTGGTCGCGGCGTGCGCGGCGCTCGGAGTGGTGGCCCACCAGGATCGGCTGGCCGAACGGGATGTGCTCGGCGATCTGGTCGGCGGCCGCGTGCCGGGCCTCTGCGGTGGCATGGAGCTTCTCGGCCTTGGCGTCGAGGGCGTCCGCGCGGGCATGGGCCCGGTCGATCCGGTCGGCCTCGACCTGCGCGATCGGGCGGGCGGTGTTGTCGATCTCGACCTCCACCTCGAACCCCGCTTCGCGGAGCCGGTCGGCGGTGGTGTTGATCTGCCAGGTCCGGGCATCGTGGTCCCGCGATCCCCGGATGTACCAGCTCCCCAGGGAGCGGGACCAGCGCCAGCTGGTGGCCTTGAGGATCTCGGCGGATCCGTCCCCACGGCTGGTGCCGTCGATCAGGGTCCCTTCCTCGTGGGAGTGGGTGATGGTCAGGGCGTTCATGCCTGCACCTCCGGGACGGTCGTGGGAGCGGCGAACCGGCGCACGGCCGCGAGGTAGATGTTCGAGTTCGAGGCCATGGCCCCGTCGATCTCGAACGCCCGGTTGCACAGGATGAGGATCGCCGTGTTGCCGTAGGGCGTAGTGAGGGCCGCCCAGGCCGCGAAGAGGATCGACAGCTCATCCCGGACCCTCCAAGAGGCCGGGAGATCGTCCCCGGCCGCGTAGTCCGCGAGGGTCAGGCAGGTCTCGTAGACGTGCAGGCTCCGGGGGGTGTTGGGCGGGGCGTTGAGGTAGCGCGCGAGCTGATCGAAGGAGTCTTCGGCGGCGGGGTCGATCCCTGCGGCCCAGTAGTGGAACCCCATGTAGGCGCCGGTGCTGGTGTGGGCGGTCATCCAGTACGCGTACTTGATGCTGGCCTGGGCGGGTGCCGCGGGCTCCAGGGTGAGGGTGAGCGCTTCGTGCAGTTCCTTGGGGGTGATGACTTCGGTGGACATGAGTCCTCCTCCGGTGGTGTTTCGTTCTGACAGTTACCCAGAGTAGGGGAGTGGCCCGCATGCTGTCAACACTAAACCGGAAACACGAGGGTACGAAACTACGAGGGTACGAGACCACGAACATACGAACACTCGAACGCGAGAGCCGGCGGGAGCCGCACCGCAGGTCAGAGCCTATTTGTGCCAGACGGCCACGCACATGACTTGGACCGATCAGCACCGGCGCGAAGCGCCGGAACCCCGGACGCC